>NZ_JBMNDS010000023.1:73313-115593 GCF_052543295.1 Streptomyces sp. SAS_270 | reverse complement strand
CTGGACCGGCGGCGCACCGCGGATCGGCACACGCCTCTCTCGCTTCGAGACACTGAGGCCCGCCGCCTAACGGCGACGGGTCTCACAAAGGGACCGGTCTTTTACCAACAGAGTCTTAAGCGGGCGGCCCCTGCGCGTACTCGGCGTCAGTCCTTGAGCGCCGCCTGCATCATGGCCTTCGCGACCGGCGCCGCCAGCCCGTTGCCGCTGACCTCCGAGCGGGCCGCGTCGGACTGCTCGACCATGACCGCGACGGCGACCTCCTTGTCGTTCGAGTCCGACTTCGCGTACGACGTGAACCATGCGTACGGCGTCTTGCTGTTGTTCTCGCCGTGCTGGGCCGTGCCGGTCTTGCCGCCCACGGTCGCGCCGGAGATCCGCGCGTTCGTTCCCGTACCGTCCTCGACGACCGTCTGCATCGCGGACTGGAGCTGCTCGGCGGTCCTGGAGTCGACGATCCGCTTCGTCGACGTGCTGTCGTCGTAGTCCTTCACCACATTGCCGTCGGCGTCACTGGTCTGCGACACCATGTGCGGCGAGACCAACTCGCCACCGTTGGCTATGGCAGCTGACACCATGGCCATCTGAAGCGGGGTCGCCGTCACGTCGTACTGGCCGATGCCGGTCAGCGCCGTGAACGCCTTGTCCATGCCCGTCGGGTACACGCTCGGGTACGCCCGCACCGGCACGTCCTGCGTCTTGTCGTTGAAGCCGAACTTCTCGGCCATCGCCCTGACCTTGTCCTGGCCCAGGTCGACCGCCATCTTCCCGAAGACGTTGTTGCACGAGTACTGCAGCGCGACGCGGATCGTGGCGTTCTCGCAGGGCGCCGACTTGCTCTCGTTCGGCAGCACCCGGGTCGTGCCCGGCGGCGTGTACGGGATCGGGCTGGTCGTCTTCTCGTCCACGTCCGAGTACAGCCCGTCCTCCAGCGCGGCCGCCGCGACGACCAGCTTGAACGTCGAGCCGGGCGGCAGCGGCTGGCGCAGCGCCCGGTTCACCAGGGGCTTGTCGGAGTTCTTGCGCAGCTTCTGCCAGAGGGTGTCGTTGCTGGTGCTGATCTCGCTCGGGTCGTACGACGGAGTGGAGACGACCGCGAGGATCTTGCCCGTCTTCGGGTCGATCGCGACGGCCGCGCCCTTGTTGCCGCCGAGCGCGTTGTACGCCGCCTTCTGCACGTCCGGGTCGATCGTCGTGATCACGTCACCGGGGTCGGCGCGCTTGTTGGTGAGCGCGTCCAGCGGGTTCTTCAGCTGGGTGTCCGTCCCGTCGAGCAGGTCCTGGTAGATGCCCTCCAACTGCGTCGCCCCGTACACCTGCGAGCTGTAGCCCGTGACGGCGGCGTAGAGACTGCCGTTCGTGTACGTCCGCTTGTACTTGAGGTCGCCGCTCTTCGTGGCTGCGGAACCGGTGATCGCGTCCCCGGCCACGATGATGTTCCCGAGCGGGTTCGCGTACTGCTCGATCGCGTTGCGCCGGTTCTTCTTGTCGTCCGCGAGTGCCTTGCCGTCGTAGAACTGCACCCATGTCGCCCGGACCAGAAGGGCGAGCACGAGCAGCAGCGAGAAGACGGCGGTCCGCCTGATCGTCTTGTTCATCGCGCTTAGAAGGACGACCGAGGGGGAGTGAATCGTTCCCTTCCGCCCTGTTTTCTCATGTCCCGTTCATGAAGCCCGCCTCGTACGCCGCGATCACCGCCTGCGTACGGTCCCGGGTCCCCGTCTTCGCGAGCACCGCCGCCACATGCGTTTTCACCGTCGCGGGCCCGACCTCCAGCCGCCCGGCGATCTCGGCGTTGGTGAGCCCGGTCGCCATGTGCCGCAGCACCTCGCTCTCCCGTCCGGTGAGCTTCGCCACCCACGGCGGCGGGGCCGGCCGGGAGCGCGCGTGCTCGGCGGCGAGGGCGCGCACCGCCGCCGGGAACAGCAGGCTGTCGCTGTGCGCGACCAGCCGCACCGCCTGCACGAGCGCGTCCGCCTCGGCCCGCTTCAGCAGGAACCCGCAGGCTCCGGCGCGCAGCGCCTCGTACACGTACGAGTCGTTCTCGAAGGTCGTCACGACGATGACGCGCGGCGGGTCGGGGAGGGTGGCGAGGATCTGCTCGGTGGCCCGGATGCCGTCGATCCCGGGCATCCGGACGTCCATGAGGACGACGTCCGGCGTCAGCTCCCGGACGACGGACACGGCCTCGGTGCCCGTGGCCGCCTCGCCGACGACCTCCAGGTCCGGCTCGGCCGCGAGGATCGCGCGCAGTGCGGTGCGCACCATGCGTTCGTCGTCGGCGAGGACGATACGGACGGTCACGGGCATCCTTCTTTCACGGGCGTTCTTCTTTCATGGGCATGTTTCTCCGCTCAGCGGAAGGCGTGCGCGCAGGCGCCAGACGCCGCCGGTGGCTCCCGCCTCGACCGTGCCGCCGAGGAGGCGGGCCCGGTCGGTCATGCCGCGCAGGCCGTGGCCGCCGCCCGGCCGGGAGAGCGGCCTGGACGACGCCGGGTTGTCGACGGTGATGCTCAGCTCCGCGTCGTCCCGGGCGAGGCTCAGGGTGACGGGGCCCTCGGCGCAGCCGTGCTTGAGGGCGTTGCTCAGCGCCTCCTGGATGATGCGGTAGGCCTCGCGGGAGAGCAGCGGAGGCAGTCGCGCACAGTCCGGTTCGCCGGCGAGGGTGACGGTCAGGCCGCCTGCGCGGGTGCGGCGCAGCAGGGCGTCGAGGTCGGCGAGGGTGGGCGCGGGAGCCGTCGCCCGGTCGTCGCCCTCTCTCAACACGCCCAGCACGGCGTCCAGTTCGCCCACGGTTCGGCGCGTGGTGTCCTCGATGGCGGCGAGTGCCTCGCGGACGAAGTCCAGGTCGGTGTCCAGGACACGGCGGGCGGCGCTCGCCTGGAGGGTGACCGCGCTGAGGGCGTGGCCGACGGAGTCGTGCAGTTCGCGGGCGAGCCGGTTGCGTACGGCCAGGTCGGCGGCGCGTCGCTCGGCCGCCGCGAGCCGGTCCTCCGGTGTGGGCCCGAGCAGCCGCGGCGCCCAGCGGGCCAGCAGCCGGCCGGACACGGCGGCGCAGGCCGCCAGCGCGATCAGCGAGGCGACCCCGACGACCGGCGAGAGCGCCAACGCCCAGGTGTGGTCGAGGACTTCGGGCAGGTCCAGCCGTGAGTCACGCAGCCATGAGACGACCGGAAGGGCGATCAGCACGGTCGCGAACGGCGGTACCGCCAGTGACATCCCGCTGATGACCCCGCCGAAGCCGAGGTGAAGTGTGAACCAGGCGGCGGTGCGCCGCCGGGCGGGCCAGGTCCGTGCGGGCCCGTCGGCGAGCCGGTCCCCGTCGATTCCGTACAGCGCCCGTACCGCCGCCGCCGACATCGGCCGCGTCAGCGGGAACAGCGCGGTGATCGCCGCGAGCGGCAACCCGGCGGCGAAGGAGAGGAGTTGCAGCGGCAGCGAGTTGAACCCGTACCGCGCGCCGAGCAGCGGCCCCACGACGACCTCCCCGACGAGGACGTACGGCATCGCGAGCGCGCCCCCGAGGATCAGGTGCACCCACCGCCGCCGCGCCCACCGTCCGAGAAGGAACCGGGCGAACCCGCTCACGTGGTGGAGCGGAGGGGCGTGGGGTCGACGGTCATCGGGCCAGCGTAGGTGAGGTTCACCGGCGCCGTCGGGCGGTCGGAGATGTCGTCGACGCCGGTGAGCGGGGCCGACGCCACTCGCACCGCCAAGGCGGGCCGGCGCCGCCGCACCCTCCGCGCTCAGCCCTCCAGCGTGAGGACGACCTCGGCTGTCTCCTCGCCGCGGGCTTCGGCGTACCCGCGACCCTCGGCGGCCTGCCGGAACCCACACTTCTCCAGCACGCGCCGCGACCCGGCGTTGTCCGCCGCCGCGCGGGCGTACAGCGGGCGTTCGGGGACCTCGACCAGCAGGGCGCGCAGCGCCGCCGTCGCGATGCCGCGGCCCCAGTACGCCCGGTCGACCCAGTAGGTGACCTCGCGCTCGCCCGGCTCGCCGTACACCGCCGCGCTGCCCACCACGTCGCCGTCCGCCAGGACGGTGCGCGCCAGCACGTCGGACGACGTGCGGATGCGCTCCCAGTGGGCGTCGAAGGCTCCCCGGTCGGCGGGGTCCCTGGCGGTGAAGGCGGCCATACGGAGCGACTCCGGGTCGTTCGTGTGGCGGTAGAAGACCGGCAGGTCGCTGTCGTGGACCGCGCGCAGCACGACATCCATCAGAGCCTCCGGGTCGCCAGCGTGAGCCGGTCGCGGGCGTCGAACAGCGCGTCCTTGACCATCTGCTCGTGCGCCGGCGTCAGCCGTGCCACCGGCACCGAGCAGCTGATCGCGTCGCGGGCCGGTGTGCGGTAGGGGATCGCCACGCCGAAGCAGCGCAGGCCCAGCGTGTTCTCCTCGCGGTCCACCGCGAAGCCCTGCTCCCGCACCTGGTGCAGCTCCTCGACGAGCTTCTCCCGGTCGGTGATCGTGTGCTCGGTGAGGGCCGGCAGCGTCTCCGGGAGCAGCTTGCGGACCTGCTCGTCGGTGTGGGTGGCGAGCAGCGCCTTGCCCAGGGAGGTGGAGTGCGCGGGCAGCCGGCGGCCGACCCGGGTGAACGGGCGCAGGTAGTGCTGCGACTGGCGCGTGGCGAGGTAGACCACGTTGGTGCCGTCCAGGCGCGCCAGGTGGATCGTCTCCGTGGTGTCGTCCGACAGCCGGTCCAGGGTGGGCCGGGCCGCGGCCACCACCTCGTCGCCGTCGATGTAGGACGTGCCGACGAGCAGCGCCCGTACGCCGATGCCGTACCGCGTGCCCGTCGCGTCCGTCTCGACCCAGCCGAGCTCCACGAGCGTCCGAAGCAGCATGTACAGACTGGACTTGGGATATCCGACGGCCTCCTGGACCGCCGCCAGGGAATGCATTCCGGGCCGACCGGCGAAGTACTCCAGCAATTCCACGGTCCGTACCGCGGACTTGACCTGCGCCCCGCCGCCTGTCTCGCCTGCCGACATCGCGCTTGACCCCCTCGTTGTACGGGAAATAGTCTCCGCATCATATTCACCATCAGAGACAGCGTTCAGTATATCGAACAGCCCTGGTCGGTGACATAAGAACTGAGTGACAGTAAATACTGCGGTGAAAGTACTGCGGCATCACATCTGGAGGGACCCGCGGTGGCAGCAGCACCAGTCTGGAGTGTCGACCCCCGAACCGGGAAGCAGCGCGAGCAGGTTGCGGTGGAGGCCACAGCCCAGGAGGTGGACGAGGCCGTCCGCGCCGCGCACGCCGCGCGTCCCGCACTCGCCGACCGCGCCGTGCGCTCGGCCTTCCTGCGCACCGCGGCGGAGTTCCTGGAGGGCGCCAAGGAGCTGCTCGTCGAGGCCGCCGACGCGGAGACCGCGCTCGGTCCGGTCCGGCTGACCGGCGAACTCGCTCGCACGTGCTATCAATTGCGGTCATTTGCGGACATCGTGGACGAGGGTGAGTTCCTCGGCGTGGTGATCAACCACCCCGACGACACCGCGACCCCGCCGATCCCGGACCTGCGCCGCTACAAGGTGCCGCTGGGCGTCGTCGCCGTCTACTCGGCCTCGAACTTCCCCTTCGCCTTCTCCGTCGCCGGCGGCGACACCGCGAGCGCGCTGGCGGCCGGGTGCCCGGTCGTCGTCAAGGCCCACCCGGACCACCCGGGGCTCTCCGAGCTGGTCGCGGCCACGCTGCGCCGGGCCGCCGCCCAGTACGACATCCCCGCCGGGGTCGTCGGCCTCGTGCACGGCTTCGAGGCGGGCGTCGAGCTGGTCAAGCACCCGCTGATCACCGCCGCCGGGTTCACCGGCTCCATCCGCGGCGGCCGCGCCCTCTTCGACGCGGCGGCCGCCCGTCCGGTCCCGATCCCCTTCCACGGCGAGCTGGGCTCCCTGAACCCCGTCGTCATCACCGAGGCGGCCGCCGCCGAGCGCGCCGAGGCGATCGGCGCCGGACTCGCGGGCTCGATGACGCTGGGCGTCGGCCAGTTCTGTGTGAAGCCGGGCCTGGTCCTGGCGCCGGCCGGCGCGGCGGGCGACCGCTTCCTCAAGTCGCTCACGGACGCCGTCAGCGACACCAACGCCGGGGTCCTCCTCGACCACCGCATGCGCGACAACTTCATCGCGGGTGTCGCCGAGCGCGCCGAGCTCCCCGACGTGGAGGCCCCGGTGACCCCGGGCGCGGGCGGCGAGCACACGGTGAGCCCCGGCTTCCTGACCGTCCCGGCGCACAAGCTGACGGCCGAGGGCGTGCACGACCTGCTCCTGGAGGAGTGCTTCGGCCCGCTCACGGTCGTCGTGCGCTACGAGGACGACGCGGAGGCGGGCGCGGTCCTGTCCCGTCTCCCGGGCAACCTCACCGCGACCGTGCACCTCTCCGCGGAAGAGGCCGCGGGCGAGGGCCGGGGCGCCGAGATCCTCGCCGAGCTGACCCCCCTCGCCGGACGCGTCCTGGTGAACGGCTGGCCGACCGGTGTCGCCGTCGCCCCCGCCCAGCACCACGGCGGCCCGTACCCGGCGACGACCTCCACCTCGACCTCCGTCGGCGGTACGGCGATCGAGCGCTGGCTGCGCCCGGTGGCGTACCAGGGCGCACCCGAGGCGCTCCTCCCGCCGGAGCTGCGCGACGACAACCCGCTGGGCCTGCCGCGCCGTTACGACGGCGTGCTGGAGCGCTGAGCCGGGCGACCCCGGAGGGACAGGGGCTTCACGGAAACTCCACGTAACCCCACGAAAATCCACGAGTACTCCGCCAGAACCGCTCCGACCTGGGACACTCGCTCAATGGACGTGGAACTTCCCGAACTCCCTTTCCCGCTGCGGACCTACGGCCCCGACGGGCACTGGTCCTACGAGGGCGGAGTACTCACCGGCTGGGCGGGCGCGCGGCAGGACCGCTTCGTGCCGCCCACCGGTGAGGCCCTCGACCCCGCCTCCGACGCCCCCCGTCTGCTGGGAGCGCCGGAGGGGGACTTCCAGCTGATCGCCCGCGTCACGGTCGGCTTCGCGGCCTCCTTCGACGCGGGGGTCCTGTACGTGCACACGGGCGAGCGGGCCTGGGCCAAGCTCTGCCTGGAGTACTCCCCGGACGTGCCCACCGTCTGCACGGTCGTCACCCGGGGCCACTCCGACGACGCCAACTCCTTCAGCGTGGACGGCAGTTCCGTCTGGCTCCGGATAAGCCGCACCGGCCGCGCCTTCGCCTTCCACGCCTCCCGCGACGGCAGCCACTGGACCTTCGTCCGCCTCTTCACCCTGGCCGACGAGAAGGAGTCCGCCGCGGCTCTGGTCGGCTTCATGACCCAGTCCCCGATGGGCGAGGGCTGTGTGGTGACGTACGACAACGTGGAGTTCCGCCCGACGTGGCCGAAGGACCTGAGAGACGGCAGCTGATCTCGGCCCGTCCCGCTACCGCCGCACCCGCAACCCCACCGTCCCCACTGCCGTCACCGCGAGCAGCCCCGCACTCAAGCCGAGACTCCACCGCAGCCCCGCCTCGAAGCCGCCTGCGACCAGCGCGCCGAACACCGCGATGGCGAGCCCCCCGGCCACCTGCCGGGCGGAGTTGAGCACACCCGCCGCAAGCCCCGCCCGCCCCGAGGGCACCGCCTCCATCATCGCGGCCGTGAGCGGCGGAACCGTCAGAGCGCACCCCAGCGCCACCGGCACCAGAAGCAGCGCCACCACGACCGCCGGAGTCGACGAGTCGACGTACAGCAGAACGAGCAGCCCCGCGGCGGCCAGCGGCTGCCCGAGCAGCATCGGCATCCGCGCCCCGTACCGCCCCGCCAGCTTCCCCGCCGCGATGTTCGTCACCGCGATCAGCCCCGACATCGGCAGGAACAGCAGCCCCGCGTACAGCGCCGACTTCCCCTGCACCTGCTGGAAGAAGAGCGAGAACAGGAACACCACCCCGTAGAACGCCACGCTGCACGCCGCGCCCGCCGCGACCAGCACGCTGACGTTCCGGCTGCGGAACAGCTCCAGCGGGACGACCGGATGCGGCTGTCGCGCCTCGACCCGCGGGAAGACGGCCGCGGCCACCCCCGCCACGACGAGCGCGACGGCCCCTGTCACCCCGCCCTCGATGACCGCGAAGGTCAGTGCGGTCAGTGCGACGACGGCGGTGAGCTGGCCCGGCAGGTCCAGCGGTGCGGGACGCCGTTCGGAGCGCGGCGCCCGCAGCAGCAGCGCGAGCGCCACCGCGCCCAGCGGCAGGTTGATGAAGAAGATGCCCCGCCAGTCCCAGACGGTGGTCAGCGCACCGCCCGCGACGGGCCCGAGCGCCACCGCGAGTGATCCGCCGGCCGCCCACAGCGCGACGGCCCGCGCCCGCTTCGCGGCGTCCGCGTAAGCCTGCCGCACCAGGGCGAGCGACGCCGGCAGCACCACGGCCGCGGCCGCCCCCTGTGCCACGCGCGAGGCGATCAGCACCGGCAGATTCGGGGCCAGCCCGCAGGCCGCGGACGCCACGGTGAACACCGCCACCCCGATCCCGTAGGCCCGGCTCGCCCCGGCCCGGTCCGAGAACGCCCCGGTCGACAGCATCAATGCCGCGAACGCCAGCGTGTAGGCGTCCACGACCCACTGGAGCCCGGACATCCCGCCGTCGAACGCCTCGCCGATCGCCGGGAGCGCCACGTTCACCACCGAGGCGTCGAGCGTGATCAACGCGAAGCCGAGCAGGGCCGCGACGAGGGTGAGGGCGGGGGAGGGGGCGGGAGAAGGCGCGGGCTGCAACTCCGTATCTCTGGAGTCGAGTTGAGTGCCCGCCGTGGGGCTTTCGAGTGCCGGGTCAGTAGCCATGCCCTCATGCTGGGGATGCTCGGCGTCGTACAGTAGTGGCCCGAATGCCATACGTCCGGAGGTTCTGGCCATGCAGAGGACACCGCATCGCGTTGCCGTCGTCGCGCCCTCCCCGGTGTCGATGTTCAACCTGGCCATCCCCGAGCTGCTCTTCGCCAAGGCCGAGGTGGACGGGGCCCCGGGATACGAGGTGACCTTCTGTACGCCGGAGCCGGGCCCCGTGGCCACCACCGGCGGGCTCGACCTGTACGTGGCGCGCGGTCTGGACGCCGTGGGCGACGCGGACACCGTGCTGGTCGCCGGCACCGGAAAGCGTTACGCGCCCGATCCCAGGACCGTGACCGTCGTCCGCGAGGCCGCGGCCGCGGGCAAGCGCGTCGCCTCGATCTGCAGCGGTGCCTTCGTGCTCGCCGAGGCGGGCCTGCTCGACGGGCGCAGCGCCACGACGTACTGGGAGCTCGCGGACGAGCTGCGCAAGCGGTACCCGGCGCTCGACCTGAAGGGCGACGTCCTCTACGTGCAGGACGGCGACATCATGACCTCCTCCGGGTACGCCGCCGGAATCGACCTCTGCCTGCACATCATCCGCACCGACTACGGCGCCGCCGTCGCCAACCGGGTGGCCCGCCTCGCCCTCGTCGCACCCGTACGGCCCGGTGGCCAGACCCAGTTCACGCAGACCCCGCTCCCGGCGGAACGCGGCAACGTCTGTGCGGACACCCGCGGCTGGGCGATGCGCAACCTCGACAAGCCGCTCACCCTCACCGACCTCGCCCGGCACGCGGGCGTCAGCGTGCGCACCCTCACCCGCCGCTTCCACGCCGAGAGCGGGGTCAGCCCCCTGCAGTGGCTCCTCCACCAGCGCATCGAGCGCGCCAAGGAACTCCTGGAGACGACCACCCTCCCCATGGACCAGGTGGCCAGATCCTGCGGCCTGGGCACCGCCGACTCGCTGCGCGCCCACCTGGTCCGCCGCACCGGCCTCACCCCGAGCGCGTACCGCATCCAGTTCAGCCGTCTGGAAACCGAAGCCGCCGCCATGCCATCCGCCCACAGGGGAATGAACCCGGCTGCTTGAACGTTCATGCAGTCGGCGGAGGGTGTCTCCGCGCCCCTGTGACCTGGAAAGAAGCCTGAGAATGCGCGTCGAGATCTGGAGCGACATCGCCTGCCCCTGGTGCTACGTGGGCAAGGCCCGCTTCGAGAAGGCGCTCGACGCCTTCCCGCACCGTGACGAGGTCGAGGTGGTGCACCGTTCCTTCGAGCTCGACCCGGGACGCGCCAAGGGCGACATCCAGCCAGTGATCAAGATGCTGACCAAGAAGTACGGCATGAGCGAGGCGCAGGCGCAGGCCGGCGAGGAGAACCTCGGTACGCAGGCCGCCGCCGAGGGCCTCGCCTACCGCACCCGGGACCGCGACCACGGCAACACCTTCGACATGCACCGCCTCCTCCACTTCGCCAAGGAGCAGGGCAGGCAGGACGAGCTGATCGGCCTGCTGTACAAGGCGAACTTCGCCGAGGAGCGGACCGTGTTCGACGACGAGGAGCGGCTCGTGGAGCTGGCCGTCGCCGCCGGTCTCGACGCCGACGCGGCCCGCAAGGTCCTCGCCGACCCCGCCGCCTACGCCGACGCCGTGCGCGCCGACGAGCGCGAGGCCGCCGAGCTCGGCGCGAACGGCGTCCCCTTCTTCGTCCTCGACCGCAAGTTCGGCGTCTCCGGCGCCCAGCCCGCCGAGGTCTTCGCACAGGCGCTGACCCAGGCATGGGGCGAGCGCCCGCCGCTGCAGATGGTCCAGGACGGATCCGCCGACGCGGAGGCCTGCGGTCCCGACGGCTGCGCTGTACCGCAGCAGTGACCCCGCACGGAACCTGGCGGTGAAAAGTGCAGGTCAGGACCGTCGTATAAGCGCTGCTTAGGGAATCCACGTAAAACTCCGCAATGGACGGGGAGTTCGCGGACCCGCAGAGTAGTGCCATGGAGACCGTCGAGAGTTTCGAGAGCCTCGTCCGAGCCGAGTTCGCCCCGAAGAACACCTACCTCAACACCGCGAGCACCGGTCTCCTGCCGGTGCGCGCGGTGGAGGCCATGCGGGCAGCCGTCGAATCCGTCGCGGCCGGGCAGCCGCAGGACATGTTCGCGGACGTGGAGGCGGCACGGTCCGCCTTCGCCCGGCTGGTCGGCGTCCCGGACAGCCGGGTCGCGGCGGGCGCCTCGGTCGCCGTCTACACCGGCCTGATCGCGGCCTCCCTGCCCGCGGGCGCCGAAGTCCTCACCGCCGAGGCCGACTTCACCTCCGTCGTGAACCCCTTCCATGTGCGCGGGGACCTCAAGGTCCGCACGGTGCCGCTGGAGGCCGTCGCCGATTCGGTGCGCCCCGGCACGGCTCTGGTCGCGGTCAGTGCCGCGCAGTCCGCGGACGGCCGGATCGCCGACCTGCCCGCGATCCGCGAGGCCGCGCGCACGCACGGCGCCCGCACCTACATCGACGCGTCCCAGGCCGCCGGGTGGCTGCCGGTCGACGCGGACGCCTACGACTACGTCTCGTCCGTCGCCTTCAAGTGGCTCGTCTGCCCGCGCGGCGTGGCTTTCCTGGTCGTCCCGGAGGACCTCGGCGGGCTCACCCCCGTCTTCGCCGGCTGGGTCGCGGGCGAGCACCCCTGGGACAGCTGCTACGGCCCGGTCGAGGAACTCGCCCACTCCGCACGGCGGTTCGACGAGAGCCCCAGCCTGTTCTCCTACGCGGGCGCCCGGCACTCCCTCGAACTCATCGAGCGACTCGGGGTGGACACCGTGCAGGCCCACGACCTCGCGCTCGCCGACCGCTTCCGCGAGGGGCTGCACGGTCTCGGCCACGAGCCCGTCCCCGCGCCGGGCTCGGCGATCGTGTCGGTGCCCGGACTCGGCCGCCGTCAGCCCGAGTTGAGCAGTGCGGGAATCGAGGTCTCCGACCGCGCGGGCAACCTGAGGGCTGCCTTCCACCTGTACAACACGCCCGCCGATGTGGACCGGCTGCTGGACGCCCTGTCCGGTCTGTCCGGCTGACACCCTGGCGCGGGCCGCCCGGGAACGCTAGGAAGGCACCACGAGGTGGTGGTGCCGGTGGAGCCTACGGCCGAGCAGTCCGCGAGGCCGGCCGTCGACGCGGAGTTGCATCGACGGCTGGTGTACGGCGACGAGTCCGCGCTGGGCGAGGTCTACGCCGCGTACGGCGGGCTCGTCCGGCGCGTCGCCGTCCGTGTCACGCGCAGCCCGGCCGCCGCGGAGGACGTGGCGCAGGAGGTCTTCGCCCAGTTGTGGAGCAGGCCGTACGCCTTCGACGCACGCCGCGGCTCGCTGCGCACCTGGCTGTCCATGCTCGCCCACCGGCGGGCCGTGGACTGGGTGCGCAGCGAGGCCCGGCACCGCAAGGCCGGCGCCGACGACGCGGCGCTGCACGCCATCCCCGACGCCGGGCCCGGCCCCGACGAGACGATCGTCGACCGCGAACGCTCCCTGCTGCTGCACACCGCCCTCGCCGAACTCCCCGAGCCCCAGCGCGAGGTGGTCCACCTCGCCTACTTCGCGGGCCGCACCTACCGGCAGGCCGCCCACGAACTCGGCATCCCCGAAGGCACGGCCAAGACCCGGCTGCGGTCCGCCCTGCGCAAGCTGGCGGAATCCCTCGCCGAGCCACCGGACCCGGCGTGGGAGAGGGGCGCGTGATGGCGGCGCGGGCAGGATGCGGGACAAGGCCGGCCACGGCCTGGAAGGGCGGAGCACGATGAGCACCGAGCACGAGCACGTACGGGAGCTGCTGGCCGCCTGGGCCGTCGGCGCGCTGCTGCCCGCGGACGAGAGGCGGGTCCCGTCGCACCTGGCGGAGTGCGAGTCCTGCGCCGCGGAGGCGCAGCGGCTGCGCGAGACGGTACGGCTGCTGGACGGGCACCACCGGGCGGACGGGGACGCGGCCGGCGCCGCCGCTGGGCACCCGACGCAGCCCGGCGGCGCCTCCCGCACCGACGGCCCCGCGAGCGTCCTCGCCCTCGCCCTGCGCTCCCGTCCCGCCGCTGCGCGCGTCGCCCCGTACGCGGCGCCCTACGCCGGAGCGGTCAGCGGACTCCGGGCGCTGCTGCGGGAGTTGACGGACCGCGGCGCCTGGGGGACCCCGGTCGTCCACGACTGGGACGTGCACGGCACCGTCGCCCATCTGATCGCCGCGGACGAACCACTGGCGCGCCGGCTCGGGCTCGGCATCCGGGTCCCGGACGTGCGCAGTGCCGAGGAGGCGTCCTGGGAGGAGGCCTGGACCGCCCGGACCGCCGACGTGATCGCGTACGAACACGGGCGTGACCCCGAGCAGACCCTCACCACCTGGGCCGAGCAGGCGAAGGCGCTGCTCGCCGCACCCGAGGCACGGGATCCCGAACTGGCCGCGCACGCCACGATGTTGATGGGCGTACGGCTGCCGGTCGCCGATCACTTCGTCGTGCGGGCCTTCGAGACCTGGATCCACACCGACGACATCGGCCGCGCCCTCGGCGTTGCCGTGCCCCCGCCGCCGGCCGCGCACCTGGCGCAGCTGGTCCGGCTCGCCGTCCGCATCCTCGGCCTGGCGCTGGGCCCCGACGCGCCCCCGGTGCTCTTCGCGCTGGCCGGGGGTGACGCCGACGCCCAGTGGGTGCTGGGTTCGGAGGACGAGCCGGTGCGGGCCGAACTCGTCCTGGATCCGGTCGACTTCTGCCTGCTCGTGGGCGGACGGTACGCGCCCGAGGAGGTACCGCGGGGTGCCACGGGCGACGCGGCCGCGGTCCAGCTGGTGCTGGAGCGGGCCGCGTCGCTGGCGTGGCTGTGAGACTCGGCGGCGCACGGGCGTGAGGTCCCGTGCACGCGAAGGACTCACCTCACGGGGGTGAAGTCCCTCGCCCCGATGAACTCCGGCCGGCGCACCGGTGCCGCGAACGGGTCCACCGCCGCGTTCTCCACGCTGTTGAACACGATGAACACGTTGCTGCGCGGGAACGGCGTGATGTTGTCGCCCGAGCCGTGCATGCAGTTGCAGTCGAACCAGGTCGCCGAACCGGCCCTGCCCGTGAAGAGCTTGATGCCGTGCCGGGTGGCGAACCGGGTGAGCGCCTCGTCGGACGGTGTGCCCGCGTCCTGCATCTGGAGGGACTTCTTGTAGTTGTCCGTCGGAGTGGCCCCCGCGCACCCGAGGAACGTCTTGTGCGACCCCGGCATGATCATGAGGCCGCCGTTGGTGTCGTGGTTCTCGGTCAGCGCGATCGACACGGACACCGTCCGCATGTTCGGCAGACCGTCCTCGGCGTGCCAGGTCTCGAAGTCCGAGTGCCAGTAGAAGCCACTCGCGCCGAAACCGGGCTTGACGTTGATCCGAGACTGGTGGACGTACACGTCCGAGCCGAGGATCTGCCGGGCCCGCCCCACCACGCGCTCGTCGCGCACCAGCCGGGCGAACACCTCGCTGATCCGGTGCACCTCGAAGACGGAGCGGATCTCCTGCGACGTCGGCTCGATGATCGACCGCTCGTCGGCGCGGATCGCCGGATCGGTGACGATCCGCTCCAACTCCTTGCGGTAGACGGTGACTTCGTCGTCGGCGAGGAGCTCCGGCTCGGCGAGGAAGCCGTCACGCTCGTACGTCCGCAGCTCGGTCGCCGCGATCGGGCCGGGCGTGCCCGGGGCACCCCAGACGACCGGGTCCTGGCGCGGCAGGGACACCTCGGTGGCGCCGCGGCTGGGATACAGGTCGGTGATCGTGGTCACGGTCATGGAACTTCAGACCCCCTCGGGTTCGGTGAGCAGCGGGTAGACGCCGTTCTCGTCGTGGTCCTCCCGTCCGGTGACGGGAGGGTTGAAGACGCAGACGCACCGGAAGTCGGTCTTGGGGCGCATGGTGTGGCGCTCGTGCCCGTCGAGGAGATACATCGTCCCCGGCGTGATCCAGTGCGTGTCGCCGGTCTCGTCATTGGTCAGCTCGGCCTCGCCCTCCACACAGAGCACGGCCTCGATGTGGTTCGCGTACCACATCGACGTCTCCGTACCCGCGTACAGAGTCGTCTCGTGGAGGGAGAAGCCGACGCGCTCCTTGGCGAGCACGATGCGCTTGCTCTCCCAGGTGCCGGATTTCGCCTTCACATGGCGGTCGGTTCCCTCGATGTCCTGGAACGATCGGACGATCACGGTGAGTTGCTGCCTTTCTTGTGGTGCCTACGCTGGTCAGGCGACCGTCTCGCGGACGGCGCGGGCGAGGGTGCGCAGTCCCTCGTCCAGTTCCTCGGGCGTGATGGTGAGGGCCGGGAGCAGCTTGACCACCTCGCTCTCCGGGCCCGAAGTCTCGATGAGCAGCCCGAGTTCGAAGGCGCGCCGTGCGATGCGCTCCGCGCGCTTCTTCTCCTTGAACTCGATGCCCCAGACAAGTCCCCGGCCCCGGTACTCCTTCACGTCGGCGAGGTTCTCCTCGGTGATGGAGATCAGCGCCTGCTCGACCTGCTCGCCGCGCGCGCGGGTCTGCTTCTCCATGGCGGAGCCGTCCGCCCAGTACGCCTCCAGGGTGGCGGCGGCCGTCACGAACGCGGGGTTGTTGCCGCGGAAGGTGCCGTTGTGCTCGCCCGGCTCCCAGATGTCCAGCTCGGGCTTGAACAGGCACAGGGACATGGGCAGCCCGTAGCCGCTGATGGACTTGGACACGGTGACGATGTCCGGCGTGATCCCCGCCTCCTCGAAGGAGAAGAACGCGCCCGTACGTCCGCAGCCCATCTGGATGTCGTCGACGATGAGCAGCATGTCCTGGCGCTCGCACAGCTCGGCGAGGGCGCGCAGCCACTCCGGGCGGGCGACGTTGATGCCGCCCTCGCCCTGCACGGTCTCGACGATCACGGCGGCAGGCTTGTTGAGCCCGGAGCCCTGGTCGTCCAGGAGCCGCTCGAACCACAGGAAGTCCGGGACCTGGCCGTCGAAGTAGTTGTCGAAGGGCATCGGGGTGCCGTGCACGAGCGGGATGCCCGCACCCGCCCGCTTGAAGGCGTTGCCCGTCACGGCGAGCGAGCCGAGGGACATCCCGTGGAAGGCGTTGGTGAAGGACACGATGGCCTCGCGCCCCTTCACCTTCCGTGCCAGCTTCAGCGCGGACTCGACGGCGTTGGTGCCCGTGGGTCCCGGGAACATGACCTTGTAGGGAAGATCGCGCGGCCGCAGCACCAGGTTCTGGAACGACTCCAGGAACGCGCGCTTGGCGGTGGTCGACATGTCGAGCCCGTGCGTGACGCCGTCCCGCTCCAGGTAGTCGATGAGCGCGCGTTTCAGCACCGGGTTGTTGTGGCCGTAGTTGAGCGAGCCGGCGCCCGCGAAGAAGTCGAGGTAGGCATGGCCGTCCTCGTCGAACATCCGGCTGCCCTGCGCGCGGTCGAAGATGACAGGCCAGCCGCGGCAGTAGCTGCGCACCTCCGACTCCAGGGTCTGGAAGACACTCAGGTCCGGCTGGGTGATGGTCACAGCGAATCGCTCCTCAGCGAGAGGTGGGGTGCGGCAGGGGGCCGATGCGGTACAGGACTTCGGGGTCGTGCGCTTCGTGCGGGCCGGCGGGGAACTGCCCGGCGTCGAAGAGGACTTCACGCTCGACGCCGGCCCCGTGGCGTGCGGCGAACGAGGTGAAGAGACGCTCGGAGGCCGTGTTGCCCGGCGTGATGGTGGTCTCGACGGAGGTCAGCGTCTGCTCCGCGGCGACGCGTGCGGTCAGCCCGTCGAGCATCGCCGCGGCGAGCCCGCGGCCCCGGTGGGCGGCGTCGACGGCCACCTGCCACACGAGCAGGGTGCCCGGACGCTCGGGCCGGACGTACCCGGTGACGAAGGCCACCGGCGTTCCCTCCTCGTCACGCGCCACCACCGAGGTGCCGGCGAAGTCACGGCACCACAGCAGATAGCTGTAGGAGGAGTTCAGGTCGAGAGTTCTGGAGTCCTTGGCGATGCGCCAGAGTGCGGCCCCGTCCGCCACCTCCGGACGGTCGATCCGCAGGCCCTCCGGCATTTCCAGGAATTCCGCTTGCAGGTCTGCTTGTGCGGCGGTCATGCGGAGTGAATTTACCTAGGGAAAGTTCAAATTGCATCGCCGGATGGGGTTACGTCCGGCGCCCTCGTCTGTTATCGCGCGGGCGCGCACATCCGCGCGGTCGCTCGCCGGTTTGCCGGTGTTTGTCCGGGAAATCCAGGATAAAATGGACGCATTGTGGAGTGCGTCACAGCCATGTAATCGCCACGAGACCTGCCCGAATTACGTCGGTTGGCGTTCGCGAAATCTTTGCGTTTAGCCTTGCCGAAAGCGGGCAGAAGAATGCGGGAAGCTGTACTCATTCGAATTCATGGATAAGCGGGTGAAGAAGACGGGTGAATTCCTTTGATTTCACGGAGAGGAATCCACCCGCATCGGGTCTGTCACACCCGGACCTCCGCCACGGCCCGCCGGGCCCCCTCCGGGTCGACGGCCACCCCGGCCTCTGCCAGCGCGGCGCCCAGCGCGGCCAGGCAGGAGTGCACGACACCCCGCGTCGCATCGGGGCCGTAGTGGTTCACCCGGATCATCTCCTTCGCGAGCGCCCCACCCCCGGCCGCCAACGGCAGCACCGGATCCGCGGCGAGCGCCCGGGCGACCAGCTCGGACGCGTCGATCCCGACCGGCGCCCGCAGCGTCGTGGCGACGGGGGCTGCGTCCCCCGCCTCGTACACATACGGCTCAAGCCCGCCGCCCAGCGCGAGCGCCCCCGCCCGGGTGGCCGCCGCGGCCGAGGCGTGGCGGGCCATCACCGCGTCCAGGCCCTCGCTCTCGATGCGCTCGACGCACGCCTCCAGCGCCAGCATCTCCAGTTGGGCCGGAGCGTGCAGCAGCGCCTTGCGCCCGCCGTCGACCCAGCGCTCCTTCCAGTCGAGCAGCGACAGGTAGGACCGTCGCGGAGCGTCGGGGTTGGCGGCCATCCGCGCCCAGGCCCGCTCGCTCACGGAAACCGCCGACACACCCGCGGGCCCGCCCATCGCCTTCTGCGCCCCGATCACGCACAGGTCGACGCCCCACGCGTCCGGCAGCACGGGCTCGGCCCCGATCGAGGCGACGGCGTCGAGGTAGAAGAGCGCACCGTGCTCCCGTACGGCCTCACCGATCTCCGCGACGGGATTGGTGTTCCCGGTCGCCGCCTCGGCGTGCACCAGCGACACGAAGTCGATCTCCGGGTGCGCGGCGAACGCCTCCCGGATCTGCGCGGCCGTGACCGCCGTGTGGAAGGGCACCGCCAGATCGATCACCCTCGCCCCGCAGTCCCGCAGCCAGTTCCCGAAGGTCTGCCCGTACGGGCCGGTGATGACGTTGAGCGCCGTCGTGCCGGGCCCGGCGGTGGCGCGGATGGCACCCTCCAGGGGCAGCAGCGCCTCGCCCTGCATGATCACGACGTCCTGCTCGGTGGAGAGCAGCCGCGCCACCCGGTCCTCGATGGCGGCGAAGTGCGCGGCGCTCAGCGGCGCCAGGTCCAGGAAGGGGTGGGTCACGGCGGTGCTCTCTTCGTTCACGGGTTCCGATACGCGGTGCGCCGTGCGCGGACGCGCAGGTACGCGAGTTCGAGCCTAACCGGCGGTTCCGCAGGCCCCCGGAGCCTACGTCCGCGCACGGCGACCCGGCCCGGCCCGGGCCGCTCCGCGGCGCCCGGACCGACGGGTTCTGAGGCCATCCGGCTCAGCAGCCATCGGATTGATTTGAGGGACTCAAACAAATCCTTATAATCGGAACCCTCAGTTCCCTCACAGGAGGTCCCCGTGAACTCGGTCCTCGGACGCCGGACACGCATTCTGGCCGCCACCACCGCGACGGCCGGGCTGCTGCTCGTGGCCGGCTGCTCCTCGGACGACGGGGGCGGCAAGAAGACCACCGCGGGCGGCGTCACGCTCGTCAAGGGCGGTCAGCTCACCACCTGCACGCACCTCCCGTACCCGCCCTTCCAGTCGGAGATCGACGGCAAGGTCCAGGGCTTCGACGTGTCGGTCATCGACCTGGTCGCCAAGGACCTGGGCGTGAAGCAGGAGATCGTCGACACGCCCTTCGAGAACTTCAAGACCGGCGCGTTCCTCAACTCCGGCCAGTGCGACCTCGCCGCCGCCGGCATGACGATCACCGAGGAGCGCAAGAAGAACGTCGACTTCTCCGACCCGTACTTCGACGCCACCCAGGCCGTCCTTGTCGACAAGAAGAGCGGCGTCAACTCCCTTGCCGACGTGAAGTCCAAGGGCGTGAAGCTCGGCACCCAGGCGCAGACCACCGGCGAGGACTACGCCAAGAGCAAGGGCTTCGACCCGGTCTCCTTCGAGTCCTCGGACGCGGTCCTCAACGGCCTGCGCACCGGCCAGGTCAAGGCCGTCATCATCGACTACCCCGTCGTGCAGGGCTGGCTGAAGGACAAGGCCACCGCCGACGCCTTCAAGGTGGTGGACAACCTCAACACCGGTGAGCAGTACGGCTTCACGGTGAAGAAGGGCAACACCAAGCTCGTCGCCGCGATCAACAAGGCGCTCAAGAACGCGAAGGCCGACGGCACGTACAAGAAGCTGTACGAGAAGTGGATCGGCCCGTACGACGCGAGCGCCGCCTCCGCCTCTCCGTCCGCCTCATGAGTGGAGCCGACGCACAAGTCCAGCCCCGCAAACGCGGCCTGACCCGACGTCAGAAGCGCGCCGTCTCGCACGGAATCCAGTACGCCGTCTTCGTCGCCGCCGTGATCGCCTTCGCGGTCACGGCCGACTGGGGCCAGCTGAAGAACCAGTTCGCCCAGACCGACCTGGCCAAGCAGATGTTCCCCGACATCATCACACTGGCCCTGAAGAACACCGTGCTCTACACGCTGTCCGGCTTCGCCGTCGGCATGGTGCTGGGCATGGTCATCGCACTGATGCGGTTGTCCCCGGTGGGCCCCTACCGCTGGCTCGCCGGCATCTACATCGAGATCTTCCGCGGTCTGCCCGCCCTGCTGATCTTCGTCTTCGTGGGTGTCGCCGTGCCGCTGGCGTTCCCGGGCACCCAGATCCCCGGCGGGACGTACGGCAAGGTCGCCCTCGCGCTCGGCCTGGTGGCGGCCGCGTACATGGCGGAGACGATCCGCGCCGGCATCCAGGCGGTGCCCAAGGGGCAGATGGAGGCGGCCCGTTCGCTGGGCTTCTCGCATGCCCGGGCGATGGTCTCGATCATCATCCCGCAGGCCTTCCGTGTGGTGATCCCGCCGCTCACCAACGAACTCGTCCTGCTCTTCAAGGACTCGTCGCTGGTGCTGTTCCTCGGTGTCACGCTGGAGGAGCGCGAACTGACCAAGTTCGGCCGCGACCTGGCGAGCACGACCGCCAACTCCACGCCGATCCTGGTCGCGGGCCTGTGCTACCTGCTGGTCACGATCCCGCTCGGTTTTGTCGTACGCCGCCTTGAGGCGAAGGCCGGGGAGGCCACCAAGTGAGCAACGCCGAGATCCGAGTGAAGGACCTGCACAAGTCCTTCGGCGACAACGAGGTCCTGCGCGGCATCGACCTGGAGGTCGGCCAGGGCGAGGTCGTCTGCGTCATCGGCCCGTCCGGCTCCGGGAAGTCGACCCTGCTGCGCTGCGTGAACCTGCTCGAAGAGCCCACCAAGGGCCAGGTTTTCGTGGGCGGCACCGAACTCACCGACCCCGACGTCGACATCGACGCCGTACGCCGCCGTATCGGCATGGTCTTCCAGCAGTTCAACCTCTTCCCGCACCTGTCGGTGACCGAGAACCTCACGCTGCCGCAGCGCCGCGTCCTCGGCCGCGACAAGGCGCAGGCGGCCGAGGTGGCCGACCGGAACCTGCGGCGCGTGGGGCTCTCCGAGAAGGCGGACGCGTACCCGGCGTCCCTCTCCGGCGGGCAGCAGCAACGGGTGGCGATCGCCCGCGCGCTGGCCATGGGCCCCGAGGTGATGCTCTTCGACGAGCCCACGTCGGCGCTCGACCCGGAACTCGTCGGCGACGTACTCGCCGTGATGCGAATGCTCGCGAACGAGGGCATGACGATGATGGTCGTCACGCACGAGATGACATTCGCGCGCGAGGTCGCCGACCGCGTCGTCTTCATGGACGCCGGTGTGGTCGTCGAGGACGGCACGCCCGAGCAGGTCATCGGCAACCCGGCCCACGAGCGCACCCGGCACTTCCTCTCCCGGCTCCTGGATCCCGCCATGGCGGACGTGGAGGAGGAGACGTCGGACCAGGTCGGCAAGGAAGAGTAGTACGCCGCTCACTAAGGTGCCCTTCATGAGCGATCGCACGATTCTGCACGTGAAGGGACGGGTGCTCGTCGGACCCGACGACATCCGGGACGAACTCTGGGTCGTCGGCGGAAGGATCTCCTACGAGCGCCCCGCCGGCGCCCGCGACGTCCGCACCGTCGAGGGCTGGACGCTGCCCGGCCTCGTCGACGCACACTGCCACGTCGGCCTCGACTCGCACGGCCCGGTCCCGGACGACGTCTCCGAGAAGCAGGCGCTGACCGACCGCGAGGCCGGCACCCTTCTCGTCCGGGACGCGGGCTCGCCCTCCGACACGCGCTGGATCGACGCCCGCGAAGACCTCCCGAAGATCATCCGTGCCGGTCGCCACATCGCCCGTACCCGCCGCTACATCCGCAACTACGCCTGGGAGATCGAGCCCGAGGACCTCGTCGCGTACGTCGCCCGGGAGGCCCGGCGCGGTGACGGCTGGGTGAAGCTGGTGGGCGACTGGATCGACCGCGGCACCGGCGACCTGAGCGCCTGCTGGCCCCGCGCGTCGGTCGAGGCGGCGATCGCGGAGGCCCACCGCCTCGGCGCCCGCGTCACCGCGCACTGCTTCGCCGAGGACTCCCTGCGGGACCTCGTCGAGGCGGGCATCGACTGCGTCGAGCACGCGACCGGCCTCACCGAGGACACCATTCCGCTGTTCGCGGAGCACGGGGTCGCCATCGTCCCCACCCTCGTGAACATCGCGACCTTCCCGCAGCTCGCGGCCGGCGGTGAGAGCAAGTTCCCGCGCTGGTCGCAGCACATGCGACGGCTGCACGCGCGGCGCTACGACACCGTGCGCGCCGCCTACGACGCCGGGATCCCCGTGTACGTCGGCACCGACGCGGGCGGCTCCCTCGCGCACGGGCTCGTCGCCGGTGAGGTCGCCGAACTGGTCACCGCCGGGATCCCGCCCGTCGAGGCGCTCTCCGCCACCACATGGGGCGCCCGCCGATGGCTCGGGCGCCCGGGCCTCGACGAGGGGGCACCCGCGGACCTCGTCGTGTACGACGGGGACCCGCGCGCGGACGTACGGGTCCTCGCGGCACCGCGCCGCGTGGTGCTGAACGGGCGGGTCGTGAGCTGACCCCGGGCTCACGGCGATGCAGTGCGGTTGCTCCATGGGTTGACGGAGCGTGACGGGCCGGGGAGCCGGCTCGTTGAGCACTTTTCGCCGCGCTCCCGCCACTGCCCCGGATCGTCAACCGGCGTGTTCTGCAAGGGACGTTGAGTGAGTGACTGTGGGGAACGTGCGTGCCTTCGTAATCGAAGACATTCACGGATACACCACGTTGGAGTGAAGTGGCGTCAGGTTGCTGACTGTTCACTCTCGGTGCGTAATTCTTGCCGGGTCCCGAGCTTTTCTCTTATGGGGGTCCCACCCTTGAACAGCAACAACTTCCGCATGCCCGCACGCCGTTTCGCCGTCACCGCGGCGGCCGGCGTCCTCACCGCGGGTCCTGCGGTGCTGGCCGGCGCGGGCTCCGCCCACGCGACCACCGACCACGGTCGCGCGAGCGCCGTCGTGCTGCGCACCGGGCTCGACGTGTCCCTGCTCAACAAGTCCGTGAACGTTCCGCTCACGCTCTCCCTCAACGAAGTGCAGGCACCGCGCAGCGCCGGGAAGACCGCGCTCACCGCGCAGTTGGACGGGGTCGACGGCGGAAAGCCGTTCAGTGTGCTGCGCGCCGACGTCGCCACCGCGCACGCGACGGTCACCCCGGCCGGAGCCGAGGGCTCCACCAACCTCGCCCACGCGGCGCTCCATGTCCCCGGGCTGCCGCTTCTCTCGCTCATCGAGGTCGAGCAGGTGACCTCGAAGGCGACCTGCGAGGCCGGCAGGAAGCCCGTCGCCTCCGCGAACCTGCTGGGCTCGGTCACCGTGCTCGGCAAGAAGGTGACCCTGACCGCCGGGGGGCCCACCGAGGTGAAGGTCCCCGGGGTCGGCGAGGTCCGTCTCGACCTCTCCAAGACGGAGACCACCTCACGCACGGCGGCCGCCTCCGCCCTCGAACTCAACGTCTCCATCAACCCGTTGAAGCTGAACGTGGCGGAGGTGGAGGGGACGGTCACCCTCGCGGGGGCGACGTGCGAGGCGCCGGACGCGGCCGCGCCCAGCGCCGATCCCGGGTCCGGCGTCGAGCCCCAGGGGGCTCCCGCCGAGGCGAACCTCGCCGAGACCGGGGGCTCGTCGATGACGCCGTACATCGCCGGCGGCGCGATCGCGTTGCTCGCGGCGGGCGGGGGAGTGGTGGTGCTGGCGCGCCGCGGGAGGGGGTAACGGTCTCAAACGCCGGAGGGGCTGAATTTCTACGCCGACCGGAGAGTATTCAGCCCGTCCGGCGTTTGAGGACGAGCGCGAAGCGCGATGCAGGGGGAAAGGGGGCGCAGCCCCCAGGACAACGGGCAGGGTAGGGGCGGAGGGGGCGAAAACCCCCACCCGCCCCACGCGTCACCGCCCCGCCAGCGTCACCGCCCGGTCCAGCGCCTGCAGGAACCGGTTGACGGTCACCCGGTCCCGCACCGCGAGCCGCAACCACTGCTCCCCGAGCCCGGGAAACGTGTCCCCGCGCCGCACGGCGAAGCCGAGGGTGCGGAGGTGGGTGCGGACGGTCGCCGCACGGGGGAGCCGTACGAGCACGAACGGCCCCTCGGCGGGCTCGACGACCTCAAGCCCGTCGATGTCGAACTCCCGCAGCCCCGCCACGAGATGGGCACGGTCCGCCGAGACGCGGTGCGCCGCGTGCCCGGCCTCCGCGAGAGCCCGCGCGGACATGCACGCCTCCGCCGCGGCCAGCGCGGGCGTGGACACCGGCCACAGCGGCTGCGCGCGCTCCAGCTCGGCGATCGTCTCGGGCGCGGCGAGGACGTACCCGATCCGCAACCCGGCCAGCCCCCACGTCTTCGTGAGGCTGCGCAGCACCACCAGCCCGGGCACGTCCACCCGCCCGGCAAGGGCCTCCCGCTCGTCCGGCACCGCGTCCATGAACGCCTCGTCGACGACCAACGTCCGCCCGGGCCGGGCGAGAGCGGCGATCGAGGCGGCCGGATGCAGGACCGACGTCGGATTGGTGGGGTTGCCGATCACGACCAGGTCGGCGTCCTCGGGGACGTCCGCGGGGTCGAGCCGGAAGCCGTCCTCCGCGCGGAGCAGTACTCGGTCGACGGTGTGCCCGGCATCCCGCAGCGCCGCCTCCGGCTCGGTGAACTGCGGGTGCACCACGACGGGCCGGCGGACCTTCAGGGCGCGGGCGAGCAGCACGAAGGCCTCCGCGGAGCCCGCGGTGAGCAGCACCCGTTCCACCGGCAGCCCGTGCCGCGCCGCCACCGCGGCCCGCGCGATCCGCCCGTCGGGGTAGGCGGCGAGGCCGCCCAGCGACTCGGCGATCCGCTCGCGCAGCCACGCCGGGGGCGTGTCCGCGCGGACGTTCACGGCGAGGTCGACGAGCGCGGACCCGTCGTCGCGCACCTCCGCGTCCCCGTGATGACGAAGATCGTGCGCGCCGCCGGCCCGGTCCTCCGGGTCCTCGGCTCCCTCAGTGCGCATGGGAGTGCGCATGCCCATGGTGCCCGTGTCCATGCCCGTGGTGATGGCCGTCGTCGTCCGGGTGGAAGTGCGGCTGCTGCGGCAGCCCGACCTTGTCCTCGAAACCGGGCAGCGCGATGCGGTACACGCACGAGTCGCAGTTCATCCGCAGATCCCCCTTGACCGCCTCGCGGTAGCGCTCCATCACCAGGTCGAGCAGCTCCGGCTCCGGGCCGATGACATCGGCGGAGTTCACCTCGACCTCCGGGTGGGCGGCAGCCCAGCCCTCGGTCTGCTGCCGTACGCGGTCCGGGAGGATCCCGGTGAAGAGGAAGTACGGCAGGACGACGATCCGCTTCGCCCCCAGCCGCACACAGCGGTCCAGGCCCGACGGCACGTCCGGCGCGGCCAGCGACACGAACGCCGTCTCCACGCCCGCGTACCCCCGGCCCTCCCACAGCAGCCGCGCGGCCTTGTGCACCTCGGCGTTCGCGTCCGGGTCGGTGGAACCGCGCCCGACCAGCAGCACGGTCACATCGGCCCGGTCCTCGGGCGTGCGGGCCGCGCTTGCGCCCAGCGCCTCGTCGAGCCGCCGCTCCAGCACGTTCAGCAGCGACGGGTGCGGGCCCAGCGGACGGCCGTAGGTGTACGAGATCCCCGGGTGCCGCTCCTTCTCCCGCGACAGCGCCGCCGGAATGTCCCCCTTGGCGTGCCCGGCGGACACCAGCATCAGCGGAACGGCCGCGAAACGGCGTACGCCCCGTTCCACGAGCTCGGCGACCGCGTCGCCCAGCGGCGGCGGGGACAGCTCGATGAAGCCGCCCGCGACGGGCAGTTCGGGGTGACGGCGCCCCAGCTCCCCCACGAAGTCACGGAAGGCCTCGGCTCCGGCCTCGTCCCGGGTGCCGTGGCCGGCGACGAGCAGGGCGGGGGGAGGGGTAGTCACGAAAGCTCCTTGGATGCGGATACGGGGTGGTACAGGAGGGCGTTGAGCGCGGCCGCGGCGACCGCCGAACCGCCCTTCTCGGACACGTTGCTGACAGCGGGCAGCCCGCTCTCGCGCAGCGCGGCCTTGGACTCGGCGGCGCCGACGAAACCGACGGGCAGACCGATGACGAGCGCCGGGTCGGCGCCCAGGGTGAGGAGTTCTTCCAGGGCGGTCGGCGCGCAGCCGATCACCCAGAGAGCGCCGGGCCCGACCTCCTCGTAGGCGAGCCGGATCGCGTGCGCGGAACGGGTCAGCCCCGGCCCGGACCTGGCGTCCTTGAGACGGCAGACGGTGTCGCGCCGGGTGATCCCGGCGGCCACCATCTCGACGTCCACGACGACAGGCGCCCCGGCGTGCAGAGCCGCGTGCGCCTTCTCCAGCGCGCTCTCATCGGTGACGAGGTCGGCCGCGTACTCCAGGTCGGCCGCGGAGTGGATGACCCGCTCCACGACCGCCCGGGTCAGCGGCGGGAAGTGCGCGGTGTCCAGGCGGGCACGCAGCCGCCGGAAGGACTCCTGCTCGATGGGGTGCACGACCCGGTGCTCGGGCGTGAACTCCGCGCCCACCGGGCCGACTTGGCTCACCTGAGTCACTTGGGCTCCTCCTGCCAGCGGTAGCCGCGCGGTGTCACCATGCGCCCGGCGATCTCACGGGTCGCCGTGTTGCCCACGGTCACGACCGTCATCATGTCCACCGTCGCCGGATCGAGTCCTGCCAGCGTGGTGATGCGGCTGGATTCGTCCGCACGTGACGCGTTCCGTACGACGCCCACCGGCGTCGCGGGCTCCCGGTGCCCGGCGAGGATCGCGAGGGCCTTGGGGAGCTGCCAGTCGCGGCCCCGGCTGCGCGGGTTGTAGAAGGTCACGACGATGTCGGCCTCCGCGGCCGCCCGCACCCGCCGCTCGATGACCTCCCAGGGAGTGTGCAGGTCGGAGAGGCTGATCGACACATGATCGTGGCCGAGCGGCGCGCCCAGGATCGCCCCGGCCGCGAGCGCCGCCGTGACGCCCGGCACCCCGACCACGTCGATGTCGTCGGACGCCTCGGCCAGCGCCGGGGACGCCATCGCGTACACACCCGCGTCACCGCTGCCGATCAGCGCCACGGCCTGCCCGCGCCGCGCCTCGGCCACCGCCGTGCGGGCCCGCTCCTCCTCGGCGCCCAGCCCGGATTCCAGGACGCGGGTGCCGGGCCGCAGCAGATCGCGGATCTGGTCGACGTACTGGTCGAGCCCGACGAGCACGGAAGCCCGCCGCAGCTCCTCCTTGGCCCGCGGAGTGAGCAGATCGCGTGCGCCCGGGCCGAGTCCGACGACCGCGAGACGGCCGCGCGCCGTCCGGCGCACGACCGCGCAGGTCGCCATCGCGGGCAGGCCGTCAGCGCGCTCCGACTTCCGCTTGGGCACGAGGAGTTCACCCCCGCCCACGAGAGCGGCGGCCTCCGCCACGGACGGCGTACCGACGGCGGTCAGTGGCGCGTTTGAGGGGTTCGGTACGTCGACCGCCGCCAACTCCTCGGCGCCGTACGTCACCACGGGCACCCCGAGCCGCGCGGCAGCCCCGAGGATGCCGGGCTCCTCGGCCTTGGCGTCGACGGTCGCCAGCTCGGCGACGGACCGCACGGACAGCCCCGCATCCCGCAGCGCCGACTCGACGAGCCCCAGCACCTCGTCCACCGCAGCCCCCTTGGACGCGCCGACACCCACGACCAGGGACGGCGGCCGCAGCACGACCTGCCGCTCGGCGGGCTCGACCAGGCGGTCGGTGACACGAATCGCGTACGCCCCCCGCTCCGCGACCGGCAGCGCAGGCAGCGGCCACGCCAACTCGGCGTCCAGGGCGACGGGTTCACCGTCCAGCAGAGCCCGGGACACCCCGGCGACATCGCCCTCGACGGGGAGGCCCAGGGTGTCCAGCCCCGGCACACCCACCGCGTCGGTCGCCGTGGTCACCACGGGCTCGGCTCCCAGCAACTCGCCCACCTCGCGGGCGAGTTCGTTCGCGCCGCCCCCGTGACCGCCGACGAGGGACACGGCGAACCGCCCCGCCTCGTCGACGCACACGACACCGGGGTCGGACGTCTTGTCGCCGAGCAGCGGCGCGACCAGCCGCACCACGGCCCCCGTGGCGAGGAAGCACACGAGCTGCTCGCACTCCGCGAAGGCGCGCTCGACGGCGTCCCGCAGCGGGCCGTCGTAGACCCGGGTACGGGCGGGCCAGGCCGCGACCAACCGGTCACGGGCCGCGGCGCCCGCCGCAGTCGCGGAGATGAGGCCGATCACAGGGAGACTCCTTCACTGGAACTGCTGGAACTGCCGGCAGCATCGGGGTTGTTGGGACCCCCGGCGCCGGATGCCGGGGGCCGTACGCCCCACAACAGGAACACCGGGTTGGTGGCCGCGAGCCGGCTGACGTCGCCCGGCAGCGGTGCGAGCCGGGACGACTGCAGCAGGACACCACCGCAGTCGAACCCGGCACCGGTCAGCGCGTCGCGGGCCGCCGGAACCCGGTCGAGCGCGGCCATCGCCACGACGACCGAGCGGCGGGCGCGCCGCGCGCAGGCCATGACGATGGCGGGCAGTTCGCGCCCCCCACCGCCGATGAACACGGCATCCGGGTCGGTCAGATCGGTCAGCACGGTGGGCGCCGCGCCGTGCACGACGTGGACGTCGACGCCGTGCGCCGCGGCGTTGGCGCGGATCCGGTCCACCCCGTCCCGGGTCTTCTCGATCGCGGTGACGGCGGCACCGAAGCGCGCGCACTCGACGGCGACGGACCCGGAACCCGCACCCACGTCCCAGATCAGATCGCCGAGCCGCGGTCCCATCCGGGCCAGCGCCAGCGCCCGTACCTCGAACTTGGTGATCATCGAGTCGCGGTGCGTGAACTCGTCCTCGGCCAGGGCCCACCGGTCGGGCGCCGGCGGCGGCCCGGCGACCGTGCGCACCGGCGCCAGGGCGCGCGACTCGTCGAGGCACAGGACGACGCTCACCGCGGACCCCCAGTCGCGGGCCGCGGCCTCGGCGGGCGTGACCCGCTCCACGCGTTCGTGCTCGGGGTCGCCCAGGGAGCTCGCGACGACGAGGACACGCTCGCCGGAACGGTAGGCGAGACCGGTGCCCAGTTCGGCGGGCCCGGCACCGGGGCCGGTCAGCACGGCGACCTTCGGGTACGAGCGGCAGGCGTGCAGGGCGCTGCGCAGATCACGCCCGTGGGCGCTCACCACGACGGCGTCGTCCCAGGGCAGCCCGAGCCGTGCGAAGGCGGTGGCGACGGACGACACACCCGGGTGCACGTCCAGCCGGTCGGAGCCGAAGCGCTCGGCCAGCGCCCGCACGATCCCGAAGAACCCGGGATCACCGGAGGCGAGCACGACGACCCGCTGCCGGTCCGGCTGTTCCTCGGTCCGCTCCGCGTCCGGCTGTTCCTTGATCTGCTCCGCGTCCGGCCGTTCGGTGTGCGGCTCTTCCGCGTCCCGCCGTGCCGGCCCGGACCGCTGCTTCTCCAGGTGCTGCTCGATCGCGTCCAGCGCGGGCGCGAGCGGACCCAGAACGACTCGCTGCGCCGCGTCCGGCAGCCGCGCGGCCTCCAGGTGCCGCCGTGCGCCCACGACGAGCCCCGCCTCGGCCAGGGCGGCCCGGGCGTCCCGGGAGAGCGACGCCCCCGTCCCCGTACCGACGACCGTGATCACGACGGACTGCCCTTCCGCGCCGCCCGCAGTTCCGCGCGCGCCTGGGGGTCGGCCTTGCGGAAGCCGTGGAAGTGACCGGGGTGGTAGAGGTGCGAGCGGGTGCCGCTCGCACCGAGCGCCGGACCGACCAGGAACAGCGTGTGCTTCCACAGCTTGTGCTCCTTGACCGTCTCCTCCAGGGTGCCGATCGTGCACGTGACGATCAGCTCCTCCGGCCAGGTCGCCTGATAGGCGACCACGACGGGCGTCGAGGTCGGATAACCGCCCTCCAGCAGCTCCCGCACGAGCTGCCCGCTGCGCGCCGCCGACAGGAACAGCGCCATCGTGGTGCCGTGCCGTGCGAACTCCCGTACCTCCTCGCCGGGCGGCATCGGCGTCTTGCCGCCGCCCAGCCGGGTGAGGATCACGGACTGGGCGACCTCGGGGATCGTCAGCTCGCGCTGTGCGAGCGCGGCGACGGCGGAGAAGGAGGAGACGCCGGGGATGATCTCGGTCGCGACGCCGATGCCCGTGCACCGGTCGAGCTGCTCCTGCGTACCGCCCCACAGGGCCGGGTCGCCGGAGTGGATGCGGGCGACCTTCAGCCCCTCGGCCGCGGCCCGCTCGTACACGGCCACCACGTCCTCCAGGGACATGGTCGCCGAGTCCAGGATCTCCGCGCCCTCGCGCGCGTGGTCGAGGACCTCCGCCTGCACCAGGCTGGCCGCCCAGATCACGACGTCGGCCTCGGCGATGGCGCGGGCGGCACGGAACGTCAGCAGGTCGGCGGCGCCGGGGCCGGCACCGACGAAGGTCACCTTGCCGGTGGGGGCATCGGCCATGGGATTCGGTCCTCTCTTACAGCTCTCACAACAAATGCAACAAAAGCAACAAATGCAATAAGTCAGTGCGTGATCAGGCGTTGGACATGCGTGAACGGGGGTTGATCGGATAGCAAGAGCACATGGCGGTCCTCGTCGCGCTCGGCGCGTTCCTGATGACGCTGGCCGGCGGCTGGACGGCACAGCGTGTGACCGACCGCCGCCACCTGGTGCTGGGCCTGGCCGGCGGGCTGATGCTGGGCGTGGTCGGCCTGGACCTGCTGCCGGAGGCGCTGGCGGCGGCGGGCGACGAGGTCTTCGGCGTACCGGCCGCGCTGCTGCTGTTCGTGGCGGGCTTCCTGCTGGCGCACCTGGTGGAACGCCTGCTGGCCGCCCGCCAGGCCGCGCACGGCGGGGAGGAGCACGGCGGCCGGGCGCCCGAGGTGGGCCTCACTGCGGCCGCGGCGATGGTCGGCCACAGCGCCATGGACGGCGTCGCGATCGGCGCCGCCTTCCAGGTGGGCGGCGGCATGGCCCTGGCCGTCGCCCTCGCGGTCATCGCCCACGACTTCGCGGACGGCTTCAACACGTACACGATCACGAGCCTGTACGGGAACGCCCGCCGCAAGGCGATCACCATGCTGTTCGCCGACGCGGCGGCCCCCGTCGTGGGCGCCGCCTCGACGCTCTTCGTCACCATTCCGGAGCAACTGCTCGGCGGCTATCTCGGCCTCTTCGGCGGCGTACTCCTGTACCTCGCCGCCGCCGAGATCCTCCCCGAGGCCCACCACGAGCACCCGGCCCGCTCCACCCTGCTGTGCACGGTCGCCGGAGTGGCCTTCATCTGGCTGGTGGTGGGCCTCGCGGGATGACCCGCTTCTTCGACCGCTCCTCGGACCGGTCTTTGGGCCGCTCACAGCTTGCCGCCCCGGGTGCCGTCGCGCCGTGCGGGTGCGATGAGCGTGGAGAGGTACGGCAGCGGGCCGCCGTCCAGCGCGGCCGCCGACCGGATCGACTCCTCGGGGAGCCCGAGCGCGGAGCCCCACACGGCGTCGTCGATGCGCCCGGTCTCGCGCAACACCTCGGCCACCTCCTGCGCCTGCCGCCCGAACTTGTACGCGACCACGGTGCCCGGGCCGTTCAGTGCGTCCTTGAGCACGGCGGACCCGGCCGTCACCGGCACGAGCGTGAGCGGCTCGGTCCCCTCGGTCAGCACGGCGCCCGACCGCGCGGCGAGGTCCTGCATGGCGGTGATCCCGGGCACGGTCTCCACGACGGTCCCCGGCACCGCCTCGCCGATGGTCTGCGCGAGATAGGTGAAGGTCGAGTACACGTTGGGGTCGCCGATGGTGGCGAAGGCGACGGTGGCGTGCTCACCGAGCAGCTGCGCCACCCGCTCGCCCGCCGCGTCCCAGGCCGCCTCGCGACGCCCCCGGTCGGTCCGCTCGTTCAGCGCGAACACGACCCGGACGACCTTCTCCTCGGGCACGTAGTGCAGCACGGTGGCTTCCGCCCGCCCCCGCTCCAGGGTGTCCATCACGGGTACGACGACGACGTCGGCCGCGCGCAGGGCGTTGACGCCCTTCACGGTCACCAGCTCCGGGTCACCGGGCCCGACCCCGACTCCGATCAGCTTGCTGCTCATGACGTCAGGCACCTCTCCACGAACCGACGGGCGACACCGGGCTCGGACGCCCAGTGCGTGTGCAGATAACTCGCGTGCACACCTTGTTGTACGAAACCTTCGACCCGCCGTAGAGGGGCGCGCACACCCCAGGCGGGAGCCGCCCCCGCGCCGGGCTCGACCACCGTGCGGTGGAACTCGTGCCCGCGCATCCGGGTCCCGGCGACCGCGAGCACACTGTCGCTGACGGCCACGGCATCCCGGTACCCCAACGTCAGCCGCTCGTCCATCCGCGCCTTGGCGTCCACGACCCCGCACATCGGCAGCCCGTCGAGCTCCCGCGACAGATAGAGCAGCCCGGCGCACTCGGCGGCGATCGGCGCCCCGCTCGCCGCGAGCGCGGCCACGGCCTTCCGCAGCGGCTCGTTGGCGGACAACTCGGGGGCGTACACCTCCGGAAAGCCCCCACCGATGACCAACCCGGCCGTCCCGTCCGGCAGTCGCTCGTCCCGGAGGGGGTCGAACGTGACGACCTCCGCACCGGCGGCGGCCAGCAACTCGGCATGTTCGGCATAGGAGAAGGTGAACGCGGGCCCGCCGGCGATGGCGATGATCGCGGTGGGTTTCAGCCCCTTGGGGGTCCCCCCACGCCCTTCAGGCAGTGGGGGAGTTCGAGGAGCGGGGTCCGGGGCGGAGCCCCGGGTCGGGACGGGAAGGGGCGGAGGGGGCGAAAGAACCAAAGCCTCAGCCGCATCCCAAGCCGCACCCGACAACGCACCCGCACCCCGGGCCAACGCGAAGAGCGCATCGAGATCGCACCCCTCCCGCACCTGGGAGGCCATCGCAGAAACCGCCTCGACGGCAGCAGCCCGCCGCTCGGCGACCGGCACCAGCCCGAGATGCCGAGACGGAGTCTCGACCTGCGGCGCCCGCCGCAGCACACCCAGCACCGGCACCCCGGCCGAGTCCAACGCCTCCCGCAACAGCTCCTCGTGCCGCTCGGACCCCACCTTGTTGAGGATCACCCCGGCCACCCGCACCTCGGGATCCCACGACGCGAACCCGTGCACCAGCGCGGCCACGGAGCGCGACTGCGCCGACGCGTCGACCACCAGCACCACCGGCGCCCGCAGCAGTTTCGCCACATGGGCGGTGGACGCCAGTTCGCCCTCTCCCGCGGCCCCGTCGTACAGCCCCATGACACCCTCGACGACGGCGAGGTCGCACCCCTGCGCGCCGTGCGCGAACAGCGGGGCGATCAGCTCCGGCCCGCACAGATACGCGTCGAGGTTGCGCCCCACCCGCCCGGTGGCGAGCGCGTGGTACCCGGGGTCGATGTAGTCCGGTCCGACCTTGTGCGGGGACACGGCAAGCCCCCGCGCGGCGAACGCGGCCATCAACCCCGTGGCAACGGTGGTCTTGCCGCTCCCGGACGAGGGCGCGGCGATGACCAGCCGGGGCACGGACGAGCCATTCACCACTCGATGCCCCTCTGCCCCTTCTGCCCCGCGTCCATCGGGTGCTTGACCTTGGACATGTCGGTGACGAGATCGGCGAACCCGACCAGCTTCTCGGGGGCGTTGCGCCCGGTGATCACGACATGCTGGGTCCCGGGCCGGTCGCGCAGCACCTCGACGACCTCGTCGGTGTCGATCCATCCCCAGTGCATGGGGTAGGCGAACTCGTCCAGCACGTACAGCTGGTACGTCTCGGCGGCCAGGTCCCGCTTGACCTGCTCCCAGCCCTCGCGGGCCTTCTCCTCGTTGTCCATCTGGGCATCACGCTGCACCCAGGACCAGCCCTCGCCCATCTTGTGCCAGTCGACGGTGCCGCCCTCGCCGCTGGCGCCGAGCACCCGCAGCGCGTTCTCCTCGCCGACCTTCCACTTCGCCGACTTGACGAACTGGAACACCCCGATGGGCCACCCCTGGTTCCAGGCCCGCAGGGCAAGCCCGAACGCGGCCGTCGACTTGCCCTTCCCGATGCCCGTGTGCACGATCACCAACGGCCGGTTACGCCTCTGACGGGTCGTCAGGCCGTCGTCCGGTACCACACTCGGCTGCCCCTGCGGCATTACGCGGCCCTCCTGCTGTCGCCCTGAACATCCCTCACGAGCCCGGCGATCGAGTCCGCCCGCAGCTCGTCCAACGTCACCGCCGTACCGCCCAGTTCACCCGCGAGCTGCCCCGCGAGCCCCAGCCGCACCGGCCCCGACTCGCAGTCGACGACCACGGACGCGACCTGCTCGGCCGCGAACAGCCGCGCCGCCCGCCCCGCGAGCGCGACCGGCTCCGGCCCGCCGGTGGCCCGCCCGTCCGTCACGACGACCACCAGGGGCCGCCGCGCGGGATCCCGCAGCCGTTCGACCCGCAGCACGTCATGTGCCTTCAGCAGCCCGGCCGCGAGCGGAGTGCGGCCGCCCGTGGGCAGCGACTCCAGCCGGACCGCGGCCGCGTCCACCGACGAGGTCGGCGGCAGCGCGACCTCCCCGGCCGACCCCCGGAACGTCACGAGCCCCACCTTGTCGCGCCGCTGGTAGGCGTCGAGGAGCAATGACAGCACAGCCCCCTTCACGGCGCTCATCCGCTGCCGCGCCGCCATCGACCCGGAGGCGTCCACGACGAACAGCACGAGGTTCCCCTCGCGCCCCTCCCGGGTCGCCTGGCGCAGATCGTCCCGCCGTACGACGAGACCGGGCCCCGACCGGCCGCGCGCCCGCTGATGCGGCGCCGCCGCCAGCACGGTGGCCGCCAGGTGCAGCTTGGTGAGGGCCCCTCGGGGCCGCCGGGCCCCCGTGGTCCTGCCGTGCTCGGTGCGCGCACGCGAGCGCCGCCCGGCCGCACCCTCGCCAAGACCCGGCACGCTCAGCACCTTGGTCCTGAACGGCTCCCCGGCCCGTGCGGGCTGCTGCTCCCCGGCGCCGGAGGACTGCGGCTGCCCCGCCTCGCCGGCCTCGGGCTGCGCGCCCGTGTCACCGCCCTCGGGGCTCTCGGGCCCCTCCTGCGGGGGCTGCCCGCCGCCACCGCTGGGCCCGGGCCCCTCCGGATCCGGGTCCTCGTCGTTGTCGTCCCCGCCCCCGAACTCCTCCAGGGTCTCGTCGAGCTTGTTCTCGTCGAGCCCCGGCGCGTCGAAGGGATTACGCCGCCGCCGGTGCGGCAGCGCGAGCAGCGCCGCCTGCCGTACGTCCTCCGCGAGCACGTCCGTCCGCCCGGCCCACGCGGCCAGCGCCGTCGCCGTCCGCGCCATCACGATGTCGGCGCGCATCCCGTCGACCTCGAAGGCCGCACAGGTCGCCGCGATCTGCCGCAGCGCCCCGTCGCCCAGCCGGACGGAGGGCAGCAGTGCGCGGGCCGCCACGATCCGCGCCCGCACCGCCGACTCCTCGTCGGCCCAGCGCGCCGCGAACCCCTCGGGATCGTCGTCGTACGCGAGCCGCCTGCGCACGACCTCCACCCGCTGGTCCGGCTCACGCGAGGCCGCGACCTCCACCGTGAGCCCGAACCGGTCGAGCAACTGCGGCCGCAGCTCGCCCTCTTCGGGGTTCATGGTCCCCACCAGCAGGAACCGCGCGGCATGCCGGACGGAGACGCCCTCGCGCTCCACGTACGAGGCGCCCATCGCGGCCGCGTCCAGCAGCAGGTCCACCAAGTGGTCGTGCAGCAGGTTCACTTCGTCGACGTAGAGGATCCCGCGGTGGGCGTCCGCCAGCAGTCCGGGCTCGAAGGCCTTCACACCGTCGGCGAGCGCCCGCTCGATGTCGAGCGAGCCCACGAGCCGGTCCTCCGAGGCGCCGACCGGCAGCTCGACCATCCGCGCGGGACGCCGCGTACCGGTCCCGACCTCGTGCGGCCCGTCCGGACAGGCCGGATCGGGCGCCGCCGGAGCGCACGAGAAACGGCACCCGGCGACGACGTCCACCTCCGGCAGCAGAGCCGAAAGGGCGCGTACGGCGGTGGACTTGGCGGTGCCCTTCTCGCCGCGCACCAGCACACCGCCGACGGCGGGCGACACGGCGTTCAGCAGCAGCGCGAGCCGCAGGTCGTCCTGGCCGACAACGGCCGTGAACGGAAACGGGGTACTCACTTCTCGTCGCCCTCCAAGTCGCCTTCGAGCTCCAGATAGGTGGCGCGCAACCGCTCGATGGTGTCCGCGTCCGGCTCGGCCCACAGGCCCCGGTCGGCGGCTTCGAGCAGTCGCTCCGTGATCCCGCGCAGGGCCCACGGGTTGGACTTCTTCATGAAGTCCCGGTTCTCCGCGTCGAAGACGTACTCCGCGCTGAGCTTCTCGTACATCCAGTCGTCCACGACCCCGGCCGTGGCGTCGTAGCCGAAGAGGTAGTCGACGGTCGCCGCCATCTCGAAGGCACCCTTGTAGCCGTGGCGCCGCATGGCCGCCATCCAGCGCGGGTTGACGACCCGGGCGCGGAACACCCGGTGGGTCTCCTCGCCGAGCGTGCGCGTCTTGACCTGGTCCGGTACGGCGGAGTCGCCGACGTACGCCTCCGGGCTCGCGCCCGTCAGGTGGCGGACCATGGCGACCATGCCGCCGTGGTACTGGAAGTAGTCGTCCGCGTCGACGAGGTCGTGCTCGCGGGTGTCGACGTTCTTCGCGGCGACGGCGATCCGCTTGAACGCGGTCTCCATGTCGCCGCGCGCCGCCCGCCCTTCGAGCCCGCGCCCGTAGGCGTAACCGCCCCACACCGCGTACACCTCGGCGAGGTCGGCGTCGGAGCGCCAGTTGCGGGCGTCGATCAACGGCAGCAACCCGGCGCCGTACGCGCCCGGCTTCGAGCCGAAGATACGGGCCGTCGCGCGCCGTCGGTCACCGTGCTCGGCGGTGTCCTCGTCGGCGTGCGCCCGCACGTAGTTGGAGTCGGCGGGCTCGTCCAGCTCGGCGACCGCGCGCACCGCGTCGTCGATCAGGCCGACCACGTGCGGGAACGCGTCCCGGAAGAAGCCCGAGATGCGGACGGTGACGTCGATGCGCGGCCGCCCCAGCTCCGCGAGCGGGACCACCTCGAACCCGGTCACACGGCGCGACGCGTCGTCCCACACCGGGCGGCAGCCGAGCAGCGCGAGAATCTCCGCGATGTCGTCGCCCTGGGTGCGCATCGCGGACGTGCCCCACACCGTCAGGCCGACGGACTTCGGGTAGTCCCCGGTGTCCTGCAGGTAGCGCTGCGCTAGCGAGTCGGCGAGCGACTGCCCGACCTCCCAACTCAGCCTGGACGGGATCGCCTTGGGGTCGACCGAGTAGAAGTTGCGGCCGGTCGGCAGGACGTTGACCAGTCCGCGGGTCGGCGATCCGGACGGGCCGGCCGGGACGTAACCGCCGTTCAGGGCATGGAGGATGTGGTCGATCTCGTCCGTCGTCCTCGCCAGCCGCGGTACGACCTCGTCGCACGCGAACTCCAACACCGCGACGGCGTCCGGGAGTTCGACGCCCACCACCTCGCGTACCAGGGCGGGAACGGCCGAAGCCTGCCAGCCGCGCTCCTCCATGCCCTCCGCGAACCGGCGGCACAGCTGCTCAAGGAGGTCGATCGCGTCGGCCGCCGACCGCGCGGGTCCCTCGACGAGTGAAGTCAGCCCGTCCGGCACCTTCACCGGAGCACCCGGCTCGCCCAGCAACTCCTTCTCCACCAGGCCGAAGTGCTCGGCCAGGCAGGCCCGCAGACCGGGCAGGGCGTTCGCGGTGCCGCCCCACACCTGGGAGGCGCGCAGCACGGCCAGCACCAGGTTGACGCGCGCCTCGGCCTCGGGACCGCCGCCCAGGATGTGCAGTCCGTCGCGGATCTGCACATCCTTGATCTCGCAGAGATAGCCGTCGATGTGCATCACGAACGCGTCGAACTCGCCGTCGTCCGGCTGGTCGTCGACATGCAGGTCGTGATGCAGCTCGGCGGCCTTGACCAGCGTCCAGATCTGGGCGCGCACGGCCGGGGCCTTCGTCGGGTCCAGGTCGGAGACGAGTGCGTACTCGTCGAGGAGCTGCTCCAGCTTCGCCAGGTCCCCGTACGTGTCGGCGCGCGCCATCGGCGGCACGAGGTGGTCGACGATCGTGGCGTGCCCGCGGCGCTTGGCCTGCGTGCCCTCGCCGGGGTCGTTGACGATGAACGGGTAGATCAGCGGGAGCTCACCCAGCACCGCGTCCGGGGCGCAGCCGCTGCTCAGCCCGAGTCCCTTGCCCGGCAGCCACTCCATCGTGCCGTGCTTGCCCATGTGCACCACGGCGTCCGCGCCGAAGCCGCCTTCCGATGTCGCAGCGTCCAGCCAGCGGTACGCGGCCATGTAGTGGTGCGACGGCGGCATGTCCGGGTCGTGGTAGATCGCGATCGGGTTCTCGCCGAAGCCGCGCGGCGGCTGGATCATCACGACGACGTTCCCGAACTGCAGACAGGCCAGCACGATGTCGTCCCCGTCGACGTACAGGGAGCCCGGCGGCTCGCCCCACGCCTCCAGCATCCCGTCACGCAGCGCGGGGTCGAGCCTGTCGAACCACGCCTGGTAGTCGGCGAGCGGCACGCGGGCGGGCGCGGCTGCCAGCTGGTCCTCCGTCAGCCACTCGACGTCGTGGCCGCCGGCCGCGATGAGCCGGTGGATCAACTCGTCGCCGTTGTCCGGGTATCCGGACACCCCGTACCCGGCGTCCCGGAGCGCGTCGAGGACCCGTACGGCAGAAGCCGGGGTGTCGAGGCCGACCGCGTTGCCGACGCGCGAGTGCTTCGTCGGGTAGGCGGTGAAGACCAGCGCGAGCTTCTTCTCCGCGTTCGGCGTGTGCCTCAACTGCGCGTGGCGTACGGCGATTCCGGCGAGGCGGGCGGCCCGCTCGGAGTCGGCGACGTACACCGGCACGTCGTCGGGGCCCTGCTCCTTGAAGGAGAACGGCACCGTGATCAGCCGCCCGTCGAACTCCGGGATCGCGACCTGCATCGCCGCGTCCATGGGGGAGAGGGCGGCGTCCGACGCGTCCCACGCGGCCTTGGAGGAGGTGAGGCAGAGCCCCTGCAGGACAGGGATGTCGAGAGTCCGGAGCGCGCTGATGTCCCACGCCTCCTCGTCACCGCCCGCGGACGCCTCCGAGGCGTGGGTGCCGCCGGCGGCGAGCACGGTGGTGACCAGCACGTCCGCCCCGCTGATCAGCTCGTACACGCCCGACTCGGCGCCGCGCAGCGAACCGCAGTAGATGGCAAGGGCGTTGGCGCCCCGCGCCTCGACGGCGGCGCACAGGGTGTCCACGAAGGCGGTGTTGCCGCTCAGTTCGTGGGCGCGGTAGAAGAGCACGGCCACGGTGGGCCGGCTCGTGTCGAGCTCGGGCTCGCCACGGACGCCGTAGTCCGGCATCTCCCGCGGCGCCTCGAAGCCCTCGCCCGTGAGCAGCACGGTGTCGGAGAGGAAGCGGGCCAGCTCGGACAGGTTCTCCGGGCCGCCCTCGACGAGGTAGCGCAGCGCCTCCGCGACCACACCGGCGGGCACGGACGACTCGGCCATCAGCTCCGCGTCGGGCACGGTCTCCCCGCCGAGCAGCACCGTCGGGATGCCCGACGCCTTCAGGAAGGCGAGCCCGTCCTCCCAGGCGCGCTTGCCGCCCAGCAGCCGTACGACGGCGACGTCCGCGCCCGCGACGAGCGCGGGGAGTTCCTCCGCGACGTCCACGCGGGTCGGGTTGCCGATCCGGTACGCGGCGCCGGAGGCACGAGCCGCCAGCAGATCGGTGTCGGCGGTCGACAACAACAACACTGTGCTCATGCGGGTGCTCCCGGTGGAATGAAAGGCAGTCCTGAAGGCGCGCCCGACTCGATGAGCCGCCACAGCGCGTCCGTGTCCGCGTGTTCCTCGATCAGATCGCCGAGCCGGTCGAGCTGCTCCTCGCGCAGCGCCCCGAACGACGTGTCGGCGGCCGGCACGAAGCGACGGCCTGCGGCGGCCGCCACCTCGCGCAGGAAGGCGCGCCGGAAGCCGTCCGACTCCAGCGAGCCGTGCCAGTGCGTCCCCCAGACGGAGCCGACCCGGCAACCGTCCAGGAACGGTTCCCCGCCCGCCACCCGGGCGACGCCGTGATGGATCTCGTATCCCTCGACGGGCTCGCCGAGCGCCTCGCCGACGGGCCGGGTGAGGGTCTTCTCGCGTGCGAACCGCACGCGTACGGGCAGCAGACCGAGCCCGTCGACAGCGCCCTGACGGCTCTCGACCTCGTCCTCGATGTGCTCGCCGAGCACCTGGAAGCCGCCGCAGATCCCGAGCACCGGCCGCCCTTCGGCGGCCCGTCGCGCGATCGCGTCCGCGAGGCCGCGCTCGCGCAGCCACTGCAGCGCCTTCACCGTCCCGCGGGTGCCCGGTACGACGACGAGGTCGGCGTCGGCCAGTTCCTCGGCGCGGTCCACGAACCGCACGACGACGCCCGGTTCGGCGGCCAGCGCGTCCACGTCCGTGAAGTTGGACATCAGCGGGACGGCGCAGACGGCGACGCGCAGCACGTCCTCGCCGACGGGCGCGGCCACCACGGACTCCCGCACGGCCCCCCGCAGCGAGACACGGAGCCCGTCCTCCTCGTCGATGCCCAGCCCGTGCTGGAAGGGCAGCACACCGTACGAGGGGCGCCCGGTGAGGCCGCGGAGCATGTCGAGGCCCGGCTCCAGCAGCGAGACGTCGCCGCGGAACTTGTTGACGAGGAACCCGGCGACGAACTGCTGGTCCTCGGGCGAGAGCAGCGCGACGGTCCCGAAGAAGGACGCGAAGACGCCACCGCGGTCGATGTCGCCGACGACGAGCACGGGCAGCCGCGCATTGCGCGCGATCCCCATGTTCACGATGTCCGTCCGCCGCAGATTGATCTCGGCAGGACTGCCGGCCCCCTCACAGATCACCGCGTCATACGTGCCCCGCAACTCGGCGAGACAGTCCAGAACGGTCCCGAGAAGCGCCTGCTGCCGCCCGCCGTGATAGCCCCGCGCCGTCATCTCGCCCACCGGCTTGCCCATGAGGACGACCTGACTGCTCCGGTCGCTGCCCGGCTTGAGCAGTACGGGGTTCATCAGCGCGGTCGGCTCGACGCGTGCGGCCTGCGCCTGCATGGCCTGCGCCCGCCCGATCTCGGCGCCCTCGCGCGTGACGAAGGAATTGAGGGACATGTTCTGCGCCTTGAAGGGCGCCACCTTCACGCCCTGCCGCACCAGCCACCTGCAGATCCCGGCGGTCACCACGCTCTTGCCCGCGTCGGAGGTGGTTCCCGCGATCAGCAGTCCGCCGCTCATGACGTGCCTCCCCGTCGTGTCAGGGCGCGTGCGGCGACGCTCACGCCGAGGGCGAGCAGGCCCACCCGGCGCGACAGCCGTACGGCCCGCTCGATGTCCGTGGTCCGCACCGGCCGTCCCCGGCCGCCCAGCACGGGCCGGTGCTCGACCCGCCCGCCGTACGAGAGAGTGCCGCCCAGGCGCACCCCGAGCGCGCCCGCGAACGAGGCCTCCACCGGACCGGCGTTGGGGCTCGGATGCTTCGCGGCGTCCGCGCGCCAGGCCCGGGCGGCCCCCCGCGGGTCGCCGCCGGCGACGGTGGCGAGCACGGCGGTCAGCCGCGCCCCCGGCCATCCGGCGACGTCGTCGAGGCGCGCGGAGGCCCAGCCGTAGCGTCGGTACCTGGGTGACTTGTGCCCGACCATGGCGTCGAGCGTGTTGACCGCCCGGAACCCGACGAGCCCCGGCACACCGGCGACGGCGCCCCACACCAGCGCGCCCACGACGGCGTCGGAGGTGTTCTCGGCGACGGACTCCACGACGGCCCGCGCGATCCCGTCCGCGTCCAGTGCCTGCGGATCCCGGCCGCACAGACGGGGCAGCAGCTCCCGGGCGGTGTCGACGTCCCCGGCTTCGAGCGCCGCGCCGATGGCCCGGGCCTCGCGCCCGAGCGACGTGCCGCCGACCACGGCCCAGGTGGCGGCGGCGGTCAGCGCGAAGGAGGCGGCAGGGGAGTTGCGTACGCAGCGGCTTGCGGCCGCCGCGAGGGACACGGCTCCGCCGGCGCACACCAGGGTGTGCAGTGCGCCCCATCCGCGGTGGTCGCGCCACAGCACCCGTTCCACAGCGCCCGCGGCCCGCCCGAACGCGGCGACCGGGTGCCCGCGGCGGGGATCGCCGAGGAACAGGTCACCGAGGAGGCCGGCGGCGGCGCCGTACGCGAAGACGCGATCGGCACGCATGGGGTCAGCCCGCCGTAAGGGAGGGCGGAACCGTCGTACCGTCCGGCACCGTACTGTCCAGGACCCGCAACGGGCAGCCGCACATGGCGATATGTCCTCACTCAGGGTGTCCACGCCCTGGTTCGACGAGACCGGCGGTGAGAGTTCCTGGCTCCCGGGGGTTACTACCCCGGTGACAGTGGCGGGACCGCGCCGGATTCACACCGGCTTCCTCTTCTGCCGCCGTACATGGCTCCGGCAGTCCACCACGGGCCGAGAACAGCCGTCAACTCGCTGTTGACCTGCGAGGGGAGAGTGTGCGAAGGCCCACATACGGGTGGGGGGGGGGGGGGGGGGGGGGGGGGGGGGGG
>NZ_JBMNDS010000023.1:12607-73303 GCF_052543295.1 Streptomyces sp. SAS_270 | reverse complement strand
CCCCCCCCCCCCCCCCCCCCCCCCCCCCCACCCGAAGTGATGCCTGGTTTACGTGTTTCTGTCCGGCCGTCAGGCGACGATCAGGTAGATCCCGTACGCCACCGCCGCCGCGCACGCCGCGAAGCAGGCGTAGGCGCCGGTGACCGCGAGTGCGGCCGAATCGCCCTTGGCCGAGGCCGACTCCTGCTTGGCGAGGCCGACGATGCCGAGGGTGAAGAGGCCGACGAGGGCCACGGTGACCACGAGGCTGACTCCGAAGACGGAGCCGAGGGCTGCCCAGTCGATGTCCATGCTGTTCGTTCCTTACACCGTGGCCGGGCGGGTGGGTTCCGCGTCCGGGGACGGGATGGTGGCGGTGAGGTCGTCGGTCACCGTGCCGACCGGGGGCGGGGTGACGGCGGCGATGGCCGTGGTCACCACACCGGCGGGCTCCTCGTCGGTGTCGGTGTCGGCGTTGACGTTGGTGTGGTCGATCACCTGGCGGCGGGAGATCTTCCAGATCGCGGCACAGGAGGCGACGAGGAAGACGGCGACGAGCGCGGTGCCCCAGTCGCCGAAACCGGTCACCCACTCGGCGAGCGCGGCGACGAGGGCGGCGGCCGGCAGGGTCAGCGCCCAGGCGACGAACATCCGGGTGGCGGTGGACCAGCGGACCACGCCTCCCTTGCGGCCCAGGCCCGCGCCCATCACGGAGCCGGAGACCGAGTGCGTGGTGGAGAGGGAGAAGCCGATGTGCGAGGAGGCCAGGATGACCGTGGCCGCGCTGGTCTGGGCGGCGAAGCCCTGCTGCGGCTGGAGGTCGGTCAGGCCCTTGCCCATCGTGCGGATGATGCGCCAGCCGCCCAGGGAGGTGCCGGCCGCGATGGCGAGACCGGCGGAGAGGATGACCCAGACCGGCGGGTCGGAGTCGGGAGCGATCGCGCCACCGGCGACCAGGGCCAGGGTGATGATGCCCATCGTCTTCTGCGCGTCGTTGGTGCCGTGGGCCAGCGAGACCAGACCCGCGGAGGCGATCTGACCGGCGCGGAAGCCCTTCTCGGTGGACTTGCCGTTCGCGTTCCTGCCCAGCGTGTACATCAGCCGGGTGGCGATCAGTGCGGCGATGCCCGCGACCAGCGGCGCGGCGACGGCGGGCAGCAGCACCTTGGTGACCAGGACGTCACCGTGCACCGCGCCGGTACCGGCCGAGGCGATGGTCGCGCCGATGAGGCCACCCATCAGAGCGTGCGAGGAACTGGACGGGAGCCCGACGAGCCAGGTCACCAGGTTCCACAGGATGGCGCCGACGAGCGCCGCGAATATGACCTCCGGACGGATGCCGGATTCGTCGACGAGGCCCTTGGAGATCGTGTTGGCGACCTCCACCGAAAGGAACGCGCCGACAAGGTTGAGGGCGGCGGACATGGCCACCGCGACCTTGGGCTTGAGTGCGCCGGTCGAGATGGTGGTGGCCATCGCGTTGGCGGTGTCGTGGAAACCGTTCGTGAAATCGAACACGAGAGCGGTGACGATCACGATTCCGAGGAGGAGCGTGATGTGTTCCATTTACCCAGGCTTCTGTTGGACGTCAGTGGCATGAGGACCGTAGGCAACCTGGATGAACGGAAGATGAACTGAGACGGGACACAGGGTGACTCGATTCGGGGTGCCATCCCTCCGGATGTGTCGGAATGTGTCGGAGGGATGGCGCACGGTTCGAACTGAGGCGGAATATTGGGTTCCGCTATCCCTTCGCGAACTTCCTGAGCCGGTCCATGGAGCCGTTGAAGAGATTCTGGTCACCCGGCAGGCTGCCGCTGTTGTCGTACTGCCAGAACGTCCAGTACGTCCAGCCCGCGGGCAGTGATCCCGCGTCCGCCGAGTTGTAGCGGGCTAGCCAGAGGGCGTGGTTCGCGGCGAAGGCGCGGCTGCCGCCGGTGCAGGTGTTCCACCAGTGCGTGGTCGTGTAGATCACCGGGCGCCGCCCGGTCTCCCGCTTGACCTCGTTGCTGAACGCGTGGATCCAGCGCACCATGCCGGACTTGCTCAGCCCGTAGCACTTGTGCTTGCTGTACGGGTTGTACTCGATGTCGAGCGCGGGTGGCAGCGTCCGGCCGTCCGCGCTCCAGCCGCCGCCGTTGCGCACGAAGTACCTCGCCTGGGCGGCGCCGGACGACTTGTTCGGCAGTGCGAAGTGGTAGGCGCCGCGCAGCAGGCCGGCGTTGCGCGCCCCGGAGTACTGCGAGCCGAAGCGCGGATTGCGGTACGTGCCGCCCTCGGTCGCCTTGATGTAGACGAAGCGGGCGCCCTTCGCTTTGGCGCTCTGCCAGTTGACGGTCTTCTGATGCGACGAGACGTCGTGTCCCTTGGGCTTGCCCGCGGCCGAGGCCGGAACCTCGGCGAGAGCGATCCCCCCGACGGCGAGCGCCGTCACGGTTGCCGCGATGACGCGGGCGTGACGGCGGGACGGTTTGTGATCACGAGCCATATTTCCCCCCGGAATGGCGACGTGCGCGACAAATCACCCAGAGATTACTCGAAGATCGTTGAATGCCGGTCGATCATCAGCCAATCACTGGCAGAGGGTGATGTATGGGCATATGCGCCCTTACGGACGCTGGGCTTCCGTCCTAAAGTGCCCTCGCCGCCCCCGGGCCGGGGGCGGCGCCTGGGAGGATCGCGGCATGGCTGAGCAGCGGCGGGACGCAGGGGACGGGCGGGGCGCGCAGGAGCGAGCGGCGGGCGGCGACGTCGCACGGGCGTGGGACGAGCTGGTCGCGACGGCCCGCCGCACGGTGACCGAGGGGCTGGTCGTCGGGACGTCGGGGAACGTCTCGGTGCGGGTCGGTGACACGGTCCTGGTCACGCCGACGGGCGTGCCGTACGACCGGCTGACGCCGACGGACGTGGTCGGGGTCGACCTCGACGGCCGGCAGGTGCTCGGTTCGCTGGTTGCGACGAGCGAACTCCCGATGCACCTCGCGATTTACCGCACCACCGAGGCGCGCGCCGTCGTCCACACCCACGCCGCGCACGCGACGGCCGTCTCGACGCTGGTACAGGAGCTTCCGCTGATCCACTACATGGCGGGCGCCCTCGGCGGACCCGTCCGGGTTGCCCCGTATGCGACATACGGCACCCCGGAGTTGGCCGAGAACATGCTCCGGGCTCTCACCGACCGCACCGCCTGCCTCCTCCAGAACCACGGCACGATCGCCTACGGCACCTCCCTCGCCCAGGCCTACGACCGCACCGCCCAACTCGACTGGATGTGCCAGGTCTGGCTTCTCGCCACTTCGGTCCCCACCCTTTCCCCGCACCTTCTGACCCCGGCCCAACTGCGGGAGGCCGGCGAACGCATGAAGGGCTACGGCCAGCCGGGATAGCCGTCGGACCACCGCACGACGGCTTCGGCCCTTTCCGGGAGGCGGGGGCGCATCCGCGCCGGTTTCGGTCAGGCGAAGACCCCACGCACCCACCGGGCACCACCCGCACCACCCGCCCCGCCCTTCCGCCTCGGCGGAGGGGCAGGGTGGCGCAAGCGTGTCGTTCCGCTGGCCGGTAGCGGGCTCCGCCAGGAGACTGGACCCGTGCGCACAGTCAAAGCGACGGCTGCGGCCGTCACCGTTGCCCTGGCCGCGGGCGCAGCCTCCGTCGCCGCGGGCCGGTTCGCCAGCGACGCCGCGTTGAAGGCGCCGCCCGGCAGGCCGCTGCCCACCGAACCCCGGCTCACCGTGCACGCCACGGCCGCCGGCCGGATCTCCCTGACCCGGGACCTGGCCGCACTGAGACCGGGCACCTACGGCCTCGGCGGCGACGGCTCCCACGCGGTCGTCGGCCCCGTCCTGAACGCCGCCCCCCACCCCGCCGACACCGTCGTACGCCGACTGCAACGCGTCACCCACGGCACGCTGGAACCCGGCGACAAGGTGTGGTTCACCCCGAACGTGCACATCGGCAACCCGAGCACCGCACTCGGCCTCGACCACGCCGACGTCGACGTCCCGGGCGAGCTCGGCGCCCTGCCCGCCTGGTTCGTGCCCGGCCTGCGGGACACCTGGGTGATCACGGTGCACGGCCTGGGCACCACCCGCGAACACCCCATGAACGTGCTGGAGTTCCTGCACCGCCACCGTTTCCCCGTCCTCGACCTCGCCTACCGCGGCGACCTCGGGGCACCCCGCTCCCCGGACGGCCTCGGCCACCTCGGCGAGACCGAGTGGCGCGACCTGGACGCGGCGATCCGCTACGCCGTCCGCTACGGAGCCGACCATGTCGTCCTGTACGGCTGGTCCACCGGCGCCACCATGGCCCTGCGTGCCGCCTCGCACTCCGCGCTGCGCGAGCGGATCTCCGGCCTCGTGCTGGACTCGCCCGTCCTCGACTGGGAGACGACCCTGCGCGCCCTCGCCACGGCCCGCCGCACCCCCAGCGCCCTGCTGCCCCTCGCGGTCCGCGCGGCCCAGGGCCGCACGGGCCTGTACGGCGACCGCATCCACGAGGCCGCCGACCCCGCTCGCATCAACCTGCCGACCCTGGTGCTGCACGGCCCCGACGACACGATCGCTCCCTGGGGACCCTCCCGACGGCTCGCCGCGATGCGCCCGAACCTGGTCAGCCTGCACACCGTCCCGCGCGCCCCGCACGGCGCCATGTGGAACGCCGACCCCGCCGGCTACGAGGAAGCCCTGCGCCGCTTCCTCATCCCTTTGATGTAGACGTCTGACGCAGACGTCCCGGGCGACCCCGCCCAGGCCGGGCCGCCGAAGCCCTCGGCTCCTTCCGGTTGTGGCTCGGTCAACTGATCGCTCACTCGTGTCGAGCGCCCGGTTGGCCCGGTGTGTCCACCGGCCCCGTCGCCCGCCGAGGCATTCCGTTTGGGTTTTCGCACTGTCAACCGGAAGACTGCACCTGTGACGTCCCGTAACCCGCGCGACTCCAGGCTCCGACTCGTCGGCCCACGGCCCCTGGCCGCCGTCCCCCGAGCGGTGACCCAGCGCCGCTCGCGCCGGCCCGCACCCCGGCCCCCCGAGGGCACCCCGGCCCCCTCGGAACTGGCCCGCATGGCACGCACCGGCCTGGCCGGCGCGGCCCGCGTCGCCCGCTGGGCCGACGCCGCACTCCGCCCCGGGCGAGACGGTGCGGCGCCCGACGGCAAGGGCTCCCTCTCCGATGCCACCGCCCAACGGGCCGCCGAGGACCTGGGGCTGACCCCGGCTCAGGTCCGCGCGGACTGGGACACCGCCCGCCTCGCGGGCCTCGTCGAGGTGCACGGCGACAGCGCCCGCCCCGGCTGGCGGCTGCGCGCCTGGAACCGTGACGACAGCGCCGTACTGCGCGGCTGGGTCGCCCTCTTCGACGCCTGGTCGCTCGCGTATCCGGAGCCGGCGGACCGCGAGCCCGCGGCCGTCGCCGAGGTCGTCTCCGCGATGCCCCAGGTGCTCTCCTTCCTTCAGCTCTCCGCGGGGCCCGTCCCCGTGGAGCAACTTCTCGACCTCCTCGAACAACGCGTCACCGAACTGCGCACCGAGCGCTGCGAGGTCCCCTACGGCCCCGAGCCCGAACCGGCGGCCACCGCGGACCAGGTGACCGACACCCCGCTCGCCCCCCTCCTCGCCTGGGCCCTGCACGCCCTCGCCTCGGTGGGCGCACTCACCTGCGCCGACGGACAGGCCACGCTCACCCCGCTCGGCAGCTGGGCGGTCTGGGTCAAGCTGGAGCAGATCTGCGTGGCCGCGCAGAGCCCCGCCGGGAACATCGAGGCGTCCGCCGAGGACATGCTCCGCGGCTGCGCCCAGCTGCGCCCGAACGCGGCCCGTGCCGAGTACCGCGCCTGGCTCGCCGCGCGCCCCGTCGGCGGCGCGGTCACCGAACTCCTCGACGCCGCCCGGGGCGACGACGCCCTCAGCCGGGGCCTCGCCTTCGAGGCGCTGCGCGTGGTCGGCGCCCCCGCCGAGCCCGATGTGAGCGCCGCGGCCGAGGAGACCTCGCTGCGCCCCTACGCCCTGCTCTGGCTCGCCGAGCACGACGGGCACGACCCCGAGGACGCCCACGAGGTCCTCACCCGCGACGAGGCCACCTGGCTGTGGGTCGACACCGCCGCGGCCGTCGCCGACCACGGCGAGGCCCCGCTGCTCGTACGGCATCTGGAGTCCGCGGTCCAGCCCACCGTGCCCGCCCTCCTCGACGAGGTGCGCGCCGTCGGTCACCCCCGCACCGTGCAGGTCCTGGTCGCGCTCGCCGCCGCCCACCCCGATCCGGCGCTGGCCAAGGCCGTACGCCGTGCCGCCTTCCAGGTGCACACCGGAGGGAGCTGAACCCCGGTGCGTCAGCTCCCTATCTCGGGGGCGTACGTGCCGAAGCTCCATATGTTGCCCTCGGCGTCCCGGGCCATGTAGTCCCGCGAGCCGTAGTCCTGGTCCGTCGGGGGCATCAGGATCTCCGCGCCGTGGTCCACGGCGCACTGGTGGTGGGCGTCGACGTCGTCCACGACGATGTAGATCCCGCAGGGGCCGGCGTTCTTCATCGCCTCGTCGAACCGGCCGCCCCGCCCCTTCGAACCGAGCATGACCGCGCCGTTGCCCTGCACCAGCTCGGCGTGCAGCACCGTGCCGTCCTCGCTCTCGTACACGGACAGCTCGGTGAAGCCGAAGGCCTCAGTCAGCTGTGTGATCGCCGCCTTGGCGTTCGCGTACAGCAGCGACGGGTAGATGCTCGGTCGTGCGCCGTGCGTGCCTGCCATACCGATCACTTCCTCTCGTCTCGCGGCCGGAATGTGAGCTGCTCCACAGTCTTGCACCGGCCACTGACAACGCTCCTGGGAGCCGAAGGGGATCCCCGGCTGGTCGGAGCCGGGCGCCGGGCGCAGGCCCCGACGTCCGGCGCGCTGCGGGGCGAGCATCACAGTGCCGGACGCCCGCACGCAGAGAAAGTGGTTGCACGGCCCCGTTAGACTTGGCCCATGGCCATTCTCCTCGCGCATTAGACGGCGGGAACGTCCTCAGCCGTCCACCCCGCCAACGACCCTGCCCTGGAGTCTGTCCGTGATCTCCGCCTCCGGTATCGAGCTGCGTGCCGGCGCCCGCATCCTCATCGAGTCCGCCACCTTCCGCATCACGAAGGGCGACCGCATCGGCCTGGTCGGCCGCAACGGCGCGGGCAAGACCACCCTCACCAAGGTTCTCGCAGGTCAGGGCCAGCCGGCCGCCGGTGCCGTCACCCGCTCCGGCGAGGTCGGCTACCTCCCGCAGGACCCGCGCACCGGCGACCTCGACGTACTCGCCCGCGACCGCGTCCTCTCCGCCCGCGGCCTGGACACCCTGATCCGCAAGATGCGCGAGAACGAGCAGCGCATCGCGAACGGCAGCGGCGCCACCCGGGAGAAGGCCCTTCGGCAGTACGAGCGCCAGGAGACGGAGTTCCTCACCAAGGGCGGTTACTCCGCCGAGGCCGAGGCCGCCACCATCGCCGCCGCGCTCAACCTGCCCGACCGGGTGCTCGGCCAGCCCCTGCACACGCTCTCCGGTGGTCAGCGCCGCCGTATCGAGCTGGCCCGCATCCTGTTCTCGGACGCGGACACCCTGCTCCTCGACGAGCCCACCAACCACCTCGACGCCGACTCGATCGTCTGGCTGCGCGACTACCTGAAGACCTACCGCGGCGGCTTCATCGTGATCTCCCACGACGTCGACCTCGTCGAGACGGTCGTCAACAAGGTCTTCTATCTGGACGCCAACCGCGCCCAGATCGACGTCTACAACATGGGCTGGAAGCTGTACCAGCAGCAGCGCGAGGCCGACGAGAAGCGCCGCAAGCGTGAGCGGCAGAACGCCGAGAAGAAGGCCGCCGCCCTGCACTCGCAGGCCGACAAGATGCGCGCCAAGGCCACCAAGACGGTCGCCGCGCAGAACATGGCCAAGCGCGCCGACCGGCTGCTCGCGGGCCTCGACGCGGTGCGCCAGCAGGACAAGGTCGCCAAGCTCCGCTTCCCCGAGCCCTCGCCCTGCGGCAAGACCCCGCTGATGGCCGAGGGTCTGTCGAAGTCGTACGGCTCCCTGGAGATCTTCACCGACGTCGACCTGGCCATCGACAAGGGCTCCCGCGTCGTCATCCTCGGCCTGAACGGCGCCGGCAAGACGACCCTCCTGCGGCTCCTCGGTGGCGTCGAGACGCCCGACACCGGTGAGGTCGTCGAGGGCCACGGCCTCAAGCTCGGCTACTACGCGCAGGAGCACGAGACCCTCGACCCCGAGCGCACGGTCCTGGAGAACATGCGCTCCGCCGCCCCCGACCTGGACCTGGTCGAGGTCCGCAAGACGCTCGGCTCGTTCCTGTTCTCCGGGGACGACGTCGACAAGCCCGCCGGGGTCCTCTCCGGCGGCGAGAAGACCCGTCTCGCCCTCGCGACCCTCGTGGTCTCCTCGGCGAACGTCCTCCTCCTCGACGAGCCGACGAACAACCTCGACCCGGCCAGCCGTGAGGAGATCCTCGGCGCACTGCGCACCTACAAGGGCGCCGTCGTCCTCGTCACCCACGACGAGGGAGCCGTCGAGGCGCTCCAGCCGGAGCGCATCATCCTGCTGCCCGACGGCGTCGAGGACCTGTGGGGCGCCGACTACGCCGACCTGGTCGCCCTCGCCTGAGCGTGCACTTGTAAGGGGTCACTTCAGGAGTCGTCCCTTCTTGATCGAATGACTGATCCACTGCGTATGGATCATTCGGCCGATCCGTGATCCATCATCTGTGTGAGATCTCCTCGTACCGAGGTGTGTCCTACATCGAATTCGCGGCCGAGCCCTTTGTTGCCAAGGGCTCGGCCGTCGCGCGTCGCTGACCTGCTGTTTCGTGGAACTACCCGTTCGGCCGTACGGACACGACTGCCCGGAAGATCGTATTCCGGTTGTGGGGACCGGCTCCTGTCGTCAAAACCTTGTCTTACGGACCTTGCCGAATGGGTGGCCATGAAGGCCGGGAGGGGTGATCATGAGAAGTCCAGAGCGCACTTCCCATGAGGAGGCACGGGTGGCCGAGACTCTGAAGAAGGGCAGCCGGGTAACCGGCGCCGCGCGCGACAAGCTCGCGGCAGACCTGAAGAAGAAGTACGACTCCGGTGCGAGCATCCGGGCGCTGGCCGAAGAAACCGGCCGCTCGTATGGCTTTGTGCACCGGATGCTCAGCGAGTCGGGCGTCACGCTCCGAGGGCGTGGCGGCGCGACACGGGGTAAGAAGGCCGCCTCGGCCTGAGGCCGGGCGTCCCCATCGGCTTCGGTGGTGACCACCCGGTCGGTCGGCTGACCGACCGGGTGGTTACTGTGCAGTCACTTAAGGATTTCCTCGTACGGCATGCCGTGAGGCAGGTCGTACGGGATCCACTCTGACCGCACCCATCGGAGGCGCCCCATGGCTTCGTTCGGCACGGACCTCGGTCCGGTACTCGACAAGGACGGCGTACGGCTCACCGTCGACGAGACGATCGCCACGGTGACGCTGGCCAACCCGGACAAACGCAACGCTCAGAGTCCCGCGCTGTGGCGGGCGTTGGCGGAGGCCGGGAGGCTGCTGCCGGGCACCGTCCGTGTCGTGGTGCTCCGCGCGGAGGGCAAGTCGTTCTCCGCGGGGCTCGACCGACAGGCGTTCACGCCCGAGGGCTTCGACGGCGAACCGTCGTTCATCGACCTCGCGCGCGGCTCCGACGGTGAGCTCGACGCGACCATCGCCGAGTACCAGGAGGCGTTCACCTGGTGGCGGCGCAGCGACGTCGTGTCCATCGCCGCCGTGCAGGGGCATGCCATCGGCGCGGGCTTCCAGCTCGCGCTCGCCTGTGACCTGCGCGTCGTTGCCGACGACGTGCAGTTCGCCATGCGCGAGACCAGCCTGGGTCTCGTCCCCGACCTCACGGGCACGCATCCTCTGGTGGGTCTCGTGGGGTACGCCCGCGCGCTCGAAATCTGCGCGACAGGCCGCTTCGTCCAGGCCGAGGAGGCCGAGCGCACCGGTCTGGCCAACCTGTCCGTGCCCGCCGACCAGCTCGACGACGCCGTACGCGATCTGGCGTCCGCGCTGCTCGCCGCGCCCCGCGACGCGGTCATCGAGACGAAGGCGCTTCTGCGCGGCGCCCAGGACCGCACCTATGAGGAGCAGCGCGCCGCCGAGCGCGCCGCCCAGGCACGGCGACTGCGCGACCTGGCCGGCGTCGGCGAATAGGGCGATCAGCCCGAACAGCACGCAGCCCGGTCGCAGGGCCCTACTCCACCGCCGTCACCAGCACCGCCACCGACGGGTGGTCCCGCAGGGCGGCGGTGACCGCCGTGCGGACCTCGTGCGTCACGTCAAGGGTGCGCAGGTGGGGTGCGACCGCCAGCTCGACGCGGACGTGCCGACGCGGCAGAGCGGCTTCCCGGCCGGGGCGGTCCTCGATGTGCACGGCACGGCCGGGGCCGCCCAGGACGCCGGTCAGGCGCGTCACGCCCGGGACGGAGAGCGCGGCGGCGGCCACCCGGGACTCGTCGGTGTCCGCGATGCCCTCGGGTGCGCGCCCGGGCGGCGTCGCCGGCTTCTCGTCCGCGCCGGTGACGACGGGTTCTTCGCGGTCCAGCAGCCCGGTCACCCCCAGGTCCACGTCCGTGACCGTCAGGCCCAGCCGCTCCGTCGCCGCCGCGGCGAGAGCGGCGCGGAGTCTGGCCGCGGTCGCCGGGAGCGGCTCGGCCCCTGCAGCCGTGGGGTCCGCCGAGGCCGCGAACTCCGCGCCGACGCGCAGCGGGCCCGAAGGCAGCGCGCTCGGAGGCGGCGGTACGACGGCGGAGGTGGTGTCCGCCGGATCGGCGAGGGCGATCCGCAGCGCGCCGAGCCGCACACCGCGCACAGCGGCCGCCGCGCGCCGCAGCACCGCCCCGGCCGCCTCCTCCGTGATCCACGCGCCGTCGCCCGCTCCACCGAGGGGCAGTACCCTGCCGAGCCCGAGCTGCCGCCGCACCGCGTGCGCCCACTGATCCGCCGTCATTCCTCCAGCCTGCCGCATCCCCGGCGCGCGGCCGGGCAACCCCACTTAGTGTGGGCAAAGGAGACAACCGGAGACGACCGGAAGGGACGCACGGCGATGACCGACATGACCGAACGAAAGCGACCGGAGACTCCTGAGGGCGAGACGGCGGAACCGCTGGGGACCCGTAAGCCCACCAGGCGTGGCGGAGGCGATCCCGCCACCCGGGGACGGACCACGATCGCCGACGGTGTCGTGGAGAAGATCGCCGGGCTGGCCGCCCGTGACGTCCTCGGCGTCCATGCGATGGGCAGCGGACTGAGCCGGACCTTCGGAGCGGTGCGCGACAGGGTGCCCGGCGGCTCGAAATCCGTCACCCGGGGTGTCAAGGTCGAGGTCGGCGAGCTGCAGACCGCGCTCGACCTGGAGATCGTCGTCGACTACGGGGTGTCCATCGCGGATGTCGCCCAGGCCGTACGGGAGAACGTGATCGCGGCCGTGGAGCGCATGACGGGCCTCGAAGTCGTCGAGGTGAACATCGCCGTCAGCGACGTGAAGCTGCCGGACGAGGAGGACGACGAGCCCGAGTCCCGGCTCCAGTGACACCCCGGCCACCGAACCGCTGAGGAGCGCACCATGAGCACAGCCGTGATCGGCATGATCGCCGGAATGGCGCTGGGCTTCGCCGGCTACTTCGGCGGATTCGGGGCCTTCCTGCTGGTGGCCGCGCTGGGCGCCATCGGCTTCGTCGTCGGACGGTTCCTGGAGGGGGACCTGGACGTCGGTGACTTCTTCCGCACCCGCGACGACCGGCGCCGGTGACGCCCGTGACCGATCGGCTCGGTGAGACCCGTCGGCCCCCGCCGGCCGTCGCCGCGGCCGAACGCGGTGCGACCCGCATCGCCGACCGCGTCGTCGCCAAGATCGCCTCGCAGGCGGCCCGGGAGGCGCTCGACGTGCTGCCCCCCGGCGCCGTGCCCCCGCACGCCACCGTCGTCGTGCACCACGAAAGTGCCCGCGTCCGTGTCAGCGTCGAACTCGGCTACCCCTCCGACATCGGTGGCCGATGCAACGCGGTGCGTCGCCAAGTCGCCGAGCGGGTAAAGGCGTTGGCGGGGATGGAAGTCCCGGAGGTGGCCGTTCACGTGGAGCGGCTGCACCTGAGAGCGGCACCCGGCGCGGCAGAGGGGAGGGCGCGATGACCGAGCCCCAGGGCTCCGAGGACCCGTCCGAGAGCAGCACACAGTGGCTGCCCGTCCTGGAGAAGACGGCCGAGAACGAACTCGGCCAGTCGGCCTCCGCGGCGGCGTACGAACCGCTGCCGACCGCGGACGACGAGGACGACGGCGAGGGCCGGTTCTGGTCGGCGCGCCGTGTCCCCGCCGGAATCCTCGCGCTGCTGATCCTGTCCGGCGCGGGCCTCCTGCTCTACGACATCGCCGCCGTCCGCGCCCACCGGCCCGCCATGCAGTGGCGCCGGAGCCTCGCCCGGCAGCTCGCCGAGCGCCCCCTCGACGACACCTGGGTGCTCGTCGGGGCCGCAGGCGCGACCGCCCTCGGCCTCTGGCTGCTCGTGCTCGCGGCGACCCCCGGACTGCGTGACGTCCTGCCCATGCGGCGCGCCCACGCCGACGTACGGGCCGGACTGCACCGCGGCGCCGCGGCGACCGCGCTGCGCGACCGGGCCATGGAGGTCTCCGGAGTCCAGTCGGTCCGGGTCCGGATGGGACGCACCCGGGTCGACGTCCGCGCGGTCTCGCACTTCCGTGAACTCGACGACGTACGCGCCGACCTGGACGCCACGCTCGCCGACGGCATCCGGGGGCTCGGGCTGTCCCGGCAGCCCGCCCTGTCGGTGCATGTCGGGCGTCCGCGCCGGAAGGGGTGAGCGTGATGCTCAGGATCGTCAACCGCGTCCTGCTCGGGTTCGCCGGGCTGGTCCTCGTCCTGCTCGGCGGCTCCGTGCTCGCCGTGGGACTCGGCCTGAAGCCGCCGTCCTGGTGGATCCACGACGGGCGGCACGACGTGCTGCTGAGCGACACCGCCCGCGCCCGCTGGCGGGACGACGGCTGGTGGTGGCCGACCGTCATCGGCGTACTCGCCCTCTGCGTGCTGCTCGCCCTGTGGTGGCTGACCGCGGTGCTGCGCCGGCGCCGGCTCGCGGAGGTGCTCGTCGACACCGGCGACGGCGAGGGCGCCCTGCTGCGCGGACGGGCCCTGGAGGGCGTACTCGCCGACGAGGCGGGCCGGGCGGACGGCGTCCAGCGGGCGCAGGTCCTGCTGACCGGGCGGCGCAGCACCCCCGAGGCCCGGGTGCAGCTCCTGCTGGAGCCCCACGTGGACCCCGGCCAGGCTCTGCACCTGCTGACCACGGAAGCCCTCGCCCACGCGCGGGACTCGGCAGGCCTCGCCGCCCTCCCCGCGGAGGTACGCCTGCGCGGGGTCAAGCACCGGGCCGAACGGGTCAGTTGACGCGCGGACTAGGGGGTGTTTTGAAAGTCCTGTGCGGTGCCCGCGGTGTTCGGTGCGTGCCCTCGGCGTGCCGGACGAAGGCCCTCGTACTGGACGTACTTGGGGCTTCGGCCGGTGCGGCGAGGGTGCGTGCCGGGCGCCGTGGGTGCTGTGCGGGACTTTCAAAACACCCCCTAGAACCCGGCGCGCATACCGCCGTCCACCGGCAGCATGATGCCCGTCAGATACGACGCGGCCGGTGAGAGCAGGAACGCTGCCGCGCGGCCGAACTCCTCCGGGGTGCCGTAGCGGCGCAGCGGGATGCGGGACTCGTTGGCGGCGCGGGTGGCCTCCGGGTCGGCGGACAGACCGTCGAGTTCGCGGACGCGGTCGGTGTCGATACGGGACGGGAGCAGGCCGATCACGCGGATGCCGCGCGGACCGAGCTCGTCCGCGAGGGACTTGGCGAAGCCCGCGAGGCCGGGGCGCAGACCGTTGGAGATGGTCAGGCCCGGGATCGGCTCGTACACCGAACCGGACAGCACGAAGCCGATCACACCGCCCTCGTCGAGTTCCGCCGCGGCGGTGCGGGCCAGCCGGACGGCGCCCAGGAAGACGGACTCGAACGCGGCCGTCCACTGGTCGTCCGTGTTGTCGGCGACGAACCCGGGCGCCGGGCCGCCGACGCTGATCAGGATGCCGTCGAAGCCGCCGAAGTGCTCACGCGCGGCCGCGATCAGCCGGGCAGCGGCCGCCGGATCGGCGTTGTCCGCGGCGACACCGACAGCGTTCGGGCCGAGCGCGGACGCGGCGTCGGTGACGCTCTTCTCGTCCCGCCCGGTGATGATCACCTTCGCGCCGTCGGCGACGAGTTCACGCGCGGCGGCGCTGCCCAGGCCGCGGGTGGCTCCCGTGACGACGTACACACGGTCCTTCAGTCCAAGATCCATGGCCCCTATCCTGCCTTCTCGGCGTCGTCGGCCCCATCCTGCCCCTCCCCGTGGAAGAGGGCGAGGGCCGTGTTCACCAGGCCGATGTGGCTGAACGCCTGCGGATAGTTGCCGAGTTGGCGGCGGCCGACCGGGTCGTACTCCTCCGCGAGCAGGCCGACGTCGTTGGCGACGCCCACCAGACGGTCGAACAGCTCGCGGGCCTCCTTCTTGCGGCCCGTCATGTGCAGCGCGTCGGCGAGCCAGAACGAGCAGACCAGGAACGTGCCCTCGCCGCCAGGCAGCCCGTCGATCACCGTCTCGTCCGTGCTGTAGCGGCGCAGGAACCCTTTGTGGCCCAGTTCCTCGCGCACCGCGTCGATGGTGCCGATCACCCGCGGATCGTCGGGCGGCAGGAAGCCGACGCGCGGGATGAGCAGCAGCGCGGCGTCGAGCTCCCGCGAACCGTAGGACTGCGTGAAGGTGTTGCGCTCGGTGTCGTAGCCCCGCTCGCACACCTCTCGGTGCACCTCCTCGCGCATCGCGCGCCAGCCGTCCAGGTCGCCGTGCAGCTTCGGATTGTCCTCCAGGGCGCGGACCGCGCGGTCGGCGGCCACCCACGCCATCACCTTCGAGTAGACGAAGTGGCGCCGTCCGCCGCGCACCTCCCACAGCCCCTCGTCCGGCTGCCGCCACGCCGTGCGCAGGAACTCCAGGAGGGCGCACTGCAGCCGCCACATGTGCGGCTTCACGGACAGGCCCGACTCCCGGGCCAGCGACAGCGAGTCCATGACCTCCCCGTACACGTCCAACTGCAGCTGGTTCACCGCGTCGTTGCCGAGCCGGACCGGGGTCGAGTCACCGAAACCGGACAGCCACGGCAGCTCCTGCTCGGGGAGACGGCGCTCACCGGCGAGCCCGTACATGATCTGCAGGTCCGCCGGGTCGCCCGCGACCGCGCGCAGCAGCCAGTCGCGCCAGGCCTCGGCCTCGTCGTGGTAGCCGGCCGCGAGGAGTGCGCCGAGGGTGAGCGTGGAGTCGCGCAGCCAGCAGTAGCGGTAGTCCCAGTTGCGGACGCCGCCGAGTTCCTCCGGGAGGGAGGTGGTGGGGGCGGCCACGATGCCGCCGGTCGGCACGTAGGTGAGGGCCTTGAGAGTGATCAGCGAGCGGACGACGGCGTCCCGGTGGGGCCCGTCGTAGCGACAGCGTGCCGCCCACTCCTGCCAGTCCTCGACACTGGCGCGCAGCGCGTCGTAGGGGTCCACGAGCTGTGGGCGCGGCTCGTGCGAGGGATGCCAGGTGAGCACGAAGGCGACCTTCTCGCCCTCGGCGACCGTGAACTCCGAGTGGGTGCCGAAGTCCTTGCCCCAGGTGTGTACCGCCGGCTCACTGCGCAGCCACACCGAGTCCGGGCCCGCGACCGCCACCCGGTGACCGTCCGACCTGCGCATCCACGGCACGATCGAGCCGTAGTCGAAGCGCAGCCGGAGCGTGCTGCGCATCGTCACGCGGCCGCTGAGCCCTTCCACCACGCGTACGAGGTCGGGGGCCTTGTCGCGCTGCGGCATCAGGTCGGTGACGCGGACCGCGCCCTCGTCCGTCTCCCACTCGGAGTCGAGCACGAGCGTGTCCGGCCGGTAGGCGCGCCGGGTGCACGGGCCCGCTCCCTTCGGCGCGATCCGCCAGTGGCCGTTGTCCTCGTCGCCCAGGAGCGCCGCGAAGCAGGCCCCCGAGTCGAACCGCGGCAGACAGAGCCAGTCGACGGAGCCGTCGCGTCCCACCAGGGCCGCCGTCTGTTCGTCGCCGATGAGCGCGTAGTCCTCGATGCGTCGATGCACGAGTGCCGGGTTCCCTGCGGCGGGCGGGGGCAATCCGCCCGGCGGCCGGGCGGGTGAGGCGGAGGGGCGGGCTGTCGGGGACGCGGGGAGTTGTTCCGACGTCAGACGGCGACGGGAGCTTCCGCCACGACGTCCTTCGCGGCGGCGGCCTCGCGGTCCCGGCGCTCGCGGCGGACGAGAACCACCCAGCCCACGGGCACACCCGCCGAGAACAGCCACCACTGGATCGCATACGCCATGTGCGGGCCGATGTCGCTGTGCTCGGGGTCGGGGATCAGCTCGGGGGAGTCGCCCTTGGACTCGGGTGAGGTCTGCTCGATGTAGCCGCCGAGGACCTGCTTGCCGAGCGACTTCTCCTGCTGCGCGCTGTTGATCAGCATCACCTGGCGGTCCGGCAGGCCCTGGATGTTCTTGATGCCGCTGTCGGCGCTCGTCTCGTCGGCCATCAGCCGCCCGGTGACGGTGATCTCACCCTTCGCGGGCTTCGGGATCTTCGGGAACGCCGTCTGCGCGCCGTTCGCGGGGATCCAGCCGCGGTTGACCATGAGCACCCGGCCGTCGTCCAGGACGAACGGGGTCAGGACGTGGAAGCCGACCTCGTCGTCGGAGTTGGTGCGGCGGCGTACGACGACCTCGTGCGCGGTGTCGAAGGTGCCCTTCGCACTCACGCGGCGAAAGAGGTCGTCGTGCCTGATGTGGTGCCCGGGGGAGGTGAGCGACTCGGCGGGGACCGGCTTCGCGGACAGCGAGTCGGAGATCACCTTGTTCAGAGCGACCTTGTGCTCGTGCCGGTGCAGCTGCCAGAAGCCCAGTCTGATCATGGTGGGGATCAGCAGAAGCGTCACAAGGGTGAGGATCACCCACTGCCGGGACAACAGGAAGCGGTACACCCCATTGACGGTACTCGGCGCGAATCGGCTCCCGACGGGAGGGTCCCGCCGGGTGCCGCGGGCCCGCTTTCGCGGGGCTCACACCTTGTCGATGATCCCCACCTGCCCCTCGGCCCGGGCGCAGTGCGCGCCGCAGTACCAGTGGCCGTCGACCTCGACTCCCTGGCCGATGACCTGGACGCGACAGTGCTCGCAGATGGGGGCCATCCGGTGGATCGCGCAGGAGAAGCAGTCGAAGACGTGCACCGCGCCCTGCGCGTGCACCTCGAACGTCATGCCGTAGTCATTGCCGCATACTTCGCATCTCGCCATGCGCCACAGGGTGGGGTGCCGTGGCGGCCCGGGCGAGCGGGCGCCGGGCGAGTCGCCCGGCAATCACCCGTACGTCCGTCAGTGGGAGCGTGTCGGCTGCCGCCCGTGTCAGGTGCCCGACGCCGGGGCCACGTCCCGCAGCAGCTGGCCGAACGCCGCCTCGTCGAGCACCGGGGTCCCGAACTGTGCGGCCTTGACCACCTTGGACGTACTGGAGTCCGGGTCGTTCGTGACGAGGAGGCTGGTCAGCCGGGACACGCTCGTCGCGACATGCAGCCCGGCCTCGACGGCGCGGTCCTCCAGCAGTTCGCGGTCGACCGAGGTGTCTCCGGAGAAGGCGACGCGCATGCCCTGCTTGAGCGGTTTGCCGTCTTCGTACCGCCCTGGGTTGGGATAGGGGCATGCGGGGCGTTTGCGGGAGGGGCGCCAACTGGTCGGCCGGTACCCCCCGGAGGACTGCTGCCCGATGCGCGGGGAGGTGCTGTCGGACCACTCCTTGAGCGGCAGGCACTCGAGGAGCGGCAGCCGTACCCCGCCCTGTGCGGCGGCGCGCAGGCTGGGCCGGAACGCCTCGGCGAGCACGCGCGCGTCGTCCAGCGCGTGGTGCGCGCGCTGCTGGACGACGCCGAAGTGCGCGGCGAGCGACTCCAGCTTGTGGTTGGGCAGCGGAAGCCTCAGCTCCTTGGAGAGGGCGATCGTGCACAGCCGTTGCCGTACCGGCGCCTCGCGCTGTGCGCGTGCGTACTCACGGGCGATCATCGACCAGTCGAAGACCGCGTTGTGCGCGACGAGCACACGGTCCGCGAGCCGGCCGGCGAACTCCTCGGCGATGTCCTGGAAGAGGGGCGCCCCTTCGAGCACGTCGCTCGTCAGACCGTGGATCCAGACCGGGCCCGGGTCCCGCTGCGGGTTGACCATCGTGTACCAGTGGTCCTCGACCTCGCCGCGCGCGTCCAGCCGGTAGACGGCGGCCGAGATTATCCGGTCGTCCCGGGCCAGGCCGGTGGTCTCCACGTCGACGACCGCGTACCCCTTTGGATACGCGGCCGGCCAGGAGGCTGGGGACGCTGCGGTCGTCAGGTCTTCGAGCATGGTCCCTGAGGATACGGGCCACGACTGACAGCCCGGTCGCCGCCGTCCTCGAACGGGGGACCTTCGCGGCACGTCGGACGGCCACGCGCGCGTGGAGCCCGTAATGGTGCCAGAGCACCGCCGAGTTGACGGCCCGCCCGGGAGACAGGCGCGTCCCGGGCTCAGGACGGTGACCTCGGCTCTGCCCCGAGCAGCGACTCCACCAGCGCCCGTACGGAGACGGTGAACAGCCTCTCCTGGTCGACCGGGCGAGCCAGCGCGCGGGCCAGGGCCCCGTCGTCCTCGGCCGTGCCCGCGTCCCACAGTTCCTCCTCGGCGGGCCGCTGCACGGGCGCACGCTCACGGTTGCGCTCGACCAGGACGAAGCCGACGACCTGGAACTGCACGGCCCGTACGGCCTCGGCGGCGCGGGCGCCCCGCAGCCCCGCCGCGTGCACCTCGTGCACCAGGGCCTGCTGCGCGGGCAGGAACATCCGCTCCGTCAGACCGCGCTCGTGCACCATCGCGACGAGATGCGGATGGTCGCGCAGCCGCCGGCGCAGGGCGCGCGCAACGGAGACGACGCGCTGCGCCGGTGTGCGCCCGGCGGGGCGGATCTCGCCGAGGTCGGCGACGGTCCGCTCGACGAGCGCGTCGAGCAGGGACTCACGGTTGCCGACGTGCCAGTAGATCGAGGTGACGGCGGTGCCCAGCTCGGCGGCGAGCTTGCGCATCGTCAGGGACTCGGGGCCGTGCTGCTTCACCAGGCTCGCGGCGGTCTCCAGGACCTCTTCGCGGGTGAGTGCCGGTCTTGCCATGGTGCCCCCAAGTCTCGCTCGTGCACGCGTATTTACCCATCGCGCACTGTGCTGTAACTCTGTTACAGACCCCCGGCGAGAGGCACGACCTACGAAGGGCGGCACACATGGCACGAGTGCGGTACGGCGCGCGGACCGAGGCGGAGATCGCCGCCGCGCGCACCGCGAGCTCCAAGCTCCCCGACATCTGGTCCACCGGAGTGGTGGCCGTCTGGGAGAGCGATCCGGACGCGGTCGCGGCGGTCCTGCCGCCCCCGCTCAAACCCACCGGGCGCCCGCTGGTGCGGGTGAACATCAGCAGGGTCGACCTGCCCGGATACCCGCTGGGCGCCGGTTCGTTCGGCGTCGCCGCCCGGCACGACGGCGTCGAGGGCTGGTATCCGCTGGTCATGCCGATGACCCACGAGCGGGCCCTGATCGGTGGGCGCGAGGTCTTCGGTGAGCCCAAGAAGCTCGGTGAGGTGACGGTGGAGCGCGACGGCCTCGTCGTACGCGCCGCACTCGCCCGGCACGGCATCGCGTTCGTCGAGGTGCGCGGCGCGGTGAGCGGGGCCCTGCCGCTGCCCGAGCCGACGCGCAAGACCGACTTCTACTTCAAGTTCCTTCCCGCGGTGGACGGTTCGGGCTTCGACGCCGACCCCGTCCTCGTGCACTGCGTGCGCAACGAGAAGGTGCGCAAACTGGAGCGCGTCACCGGGGACGTCGTGCTGCGCGAGTCGATGTACGACCCGGTCGCCGACCTCCCCGTACGCGAACTCGTCGAGATCACCATCGGCGAGAAGACCACCGACCAGCAGGGCAGGGTCGTCGAACGGGTCAGCGGGCAGGCCCTGTTGCCGTACATCCATCAGCGCTACGACGACCCGCAGCAGATCCTCGACGGGCCGCCCGCGGGGAGTGCCTGATGGACCTCAGCGAAGGCCGTGTCGCGGTCGTCACGGGTGCCGCGAGCGGTATCGGGCTCGCCATGGCGCGGCGGTTCGCCGCCGACGGGCTGAAGGTGGTCCTCGCGGACGTCGAGGAAGGCGCGCTGGAGAAGGCCGCCGCGGCGCTGCGCGAGGACGGAGCCGTCGTGCACGCGCGCGTGGTGGACGTCGGGGAGCGCGCGGAGGTCATGGCGCTCGCCGAGGACGTCTTCGACCGGTTCGGCGCGGTGCACGTGCTGTGCAACAACGCGGGCGTCGGCTCCGGCGCGGAGGGCCGCATGTGGGAGCACGACCCGAACGACTGGAAGTGGGCCTTCGCCGTCAACGTCTGGGGGGTCTTCCACGGCGTCCAGGCCTTCGTTCCGAGGATGATCGCCTCGGCAGAACCGGGCCATGTCGTCAACACCTCGTCGGGCGACGGCGGGATCGCCCCACTGCCCACCGCCTCCGTGTACGCCGTCACCAAGGCGGCCGTCGTGACGATGACCGAGTCGCTGTACGCGCACCTCAAGGCGGAGCACGCGCGCGTGGGCGCCTCCGTGCTCTTCCCGGGGCCGCACATGCTCCGCACCGGCCTGTGGGAGTCGCACCGCAACCGGCCCGAGCGGTATGCGAAGGAGCGGCCGCGCAGGACCCCGTACCGCAGCCTCGGCCAGTGGGAGGCGGCGATGCAGGAGGCGGGCCACGAAGTGCGGTTCACGCCGGTCGAGGAGGTCGCCGACCTGGTCGCGGACGGCATCGCGGCGGACCGCTTCTGGCTGCTGCCCGAGAGCGAGCACAGCGACCGGCAGATCCGCGCGCGCTCGCAGTCGATGCTCGACCGGGCCGACCCGTCGTACCTGGAGAACTTCATTCTGGACTGAGGAGGCAGGCGATGACCGTGCAGGACCCCTATCTGATCATCTCCTCCGACTGCCACGCCGGACTGCCCACCGAGGAGTACCGGCCCTACCTGGACGCCCGTTTCCACCGGGACTTCGACGACTTCCTCGCGGGGCGCGACCGCCGCCGCGAGGAGATGACCCGCCTGGGCATCAGGAACGAGGCGTTCGCGAGCAAGTGGTTCCACGACAACGAGGAAGGCCTGCGCGGTGGTTGGGACGCCGCGCAGCGTCTCAAGGAGCTCGACGGCGACGGGGTGGCCGCCGAGGTCGTCTTCCCGGACGCCGACGCCGTGGACAGCCGGACGGCCGCCCCGTTCGGCGTGGGCCTCGGCCTCTCCGGCGACCAGGACCCCGACCTCGGCATGGCGGGCGCCCAGGCCCACAACCGCTGGCTCGCGGAGTTCGTCGGCCAGAACCCCGAACGGCACTGCGGCGTCGCCCTGTTGCCCGTCACCGCCGAGCCCGCGCGTGTGGTCGCCGAGGTCCACCGGGCCAAGGAGTCGGGCCTCGGCGCCCTGATGATCCCCTCCATGTGGGTCGACAAGGAGCCCTACCACGACCGCCGTTACGACCCCGTGTGGGCGGCGGCCGCCGAGTGCGGGATGCCGGTTCTCACCCACTCCGGGGCGGCGCCGCGCCACGAGTACGGCGACCATCTGGGCATCTACGTCAGCGAGGTGACCTGGTGGCCCGCCCGGCCGTTGTGGTTCCTGCTCTGGTCCGGGGTCTTCGAGCGGCACCCCGGCCTCAGGTTCGGTGTCGCGGAGTCCGGGTGCTGGTGGCTGCCGAACCTGCTCTGGTTCATGGACCGCCTCTACCTGGGCGCGCACGGCGGAAAGAAGCTGTCCCCCTTCGCGGAGCTGAAGCGCCCGCCGCACGAGTACCTCGACCGCCAGATCTTCATCTGCGCGACCAACACCAAGCGCCGCGAGCTGGCCCAGCGCTACGAGATCGGCGTCGACAACATCCTCTGGGGCAGCGACTTCCCGCATCCCGAGGGCACCTGGCCCGACACGCGCGCGTGGCTGTCGCGCACCTTCCACGACATCCCCGTCGCCGAGACGCGCCGGATGCTGGGCCTCGCGGCGGCGGACGTCTTCGGCTTCGACACACAGAAGCTCGCGCCGCTTGCCCGCCGCATCGGCCCCACCCCGGCCGAGCTCGGCCAGAGCGCCGACCAGAGCGCCGTCGAGGCGTCCTGGGCGCGCTCGCGCGAGGTGGGCCGCCACTGGCTGACCGACCACGACTTCCCGGTACTGGGGGCGAGTTCATGACCGACCGCTACACGGTGATCTCCGCGGACTGCCATGCGGGCGCGGACCTGCTCGACTACAAGCCGTATCTGCCCAGGCGCCACCACGACGAGTTCGACGCGTGGGCGGCCACCTACGTCAACCCCTACGAGGACCTGCTCGCCGACACGGCCGACAAGAACTGGAACTCCGAGCGGCGCCTCGCCGAGCTGGAGCAGGACGGGATCGTTGCGGAGGTCGTCTTCCCCAACACGATCCCGCCGTTCTTCCCGTCGGCCTCCCTGATGGCGCCGGCGCCCACGGCCGAGGAGTTCGCGCTGCGGTGGGAGGGGCTGCGGGCCCACAACCGCTGGCTGGCGGACTTCTGCGCGGCCGCGCCGGGCCGCCGGGCGGGCGTGTTCCAGATCCTCCTGAACGACGTCGAGGAGGCCGTGAAGGAGATCCGCCGGGCCGCGGGGACGGGCCTCAAGGGCGGGCTGCTGCTGCCCGGCACACCGCCGGGCTCGGGGCTGCCGGAGCTCTACTCGTCGGCGTACGACCCGATCTGGGCCGTCTGCGCCGAACTGGGCGTGCCCGTCAACCACCACGCGGGCTCGGCCTCGCCGCCCCTCGGCGACGAGCCGGCCGCCCGCGCGGTGTTCATGGTGGAGACCACCTGGTTCTCGCACCGGGCGCTGTGGCACCTGGTGTTCGGCGGCGCGTTCCGCCGCCACCCCGAGCTGAGGCTGATCCTCACCGAGCAGGGCTCGGGCTGGATCCCCGGGGTGCTGGACATGCTGGACTACTACCACGGCAGGCTGGTCGCGGCCGCCACGAAGTCCTCCGCCGCCAAGTCCTCCACCGCGGAGTCGAAGTTCGGCGCGGGCCTCGCCGACTCCATGGGTAAGGGCCCCTCGCAGGTGTGGCGCGACAACTGCTTCGTCGGCGCCAGCTTCATGCGTCCGCACGAGGTGCCGCTGCGCGACCGCATCGGCCTCGACAAGATCATGTGGGGCAGCGACTACCCGCACGACGAGGGCACCTACCCGTACTCCCGCGAGGGCCTGCGCATCGCCTACGCCGGCCTGCCCCGCGAGGAGATCGCCGCGATGGCCGGCGGCAACGCGGCCCGCGTGTACGGCTTCGACCTCGACCTCCTCGACCCGATCGCGGCGAAGGTCGGCCCGACCGTCGAGGAACTGACCGAGCCCCTGGAGGAACCGCCGCCCGACGCGACGAGCCCGGCGTTCGCGAAGGGAGGGTCGGTACGGGTCTGGTGACCCAGCCGAAGCCACTCCGGCTCCGCCCGAAACCGCTTCCCCTCACGGGAGTTGTAGGGCGGAACCGGTGATCCTCAGGCCCTGTCTGTGCCATCCTGACCTGCGTCGCGGACGGACCGACGGGGGAGGCGGCCGAGTATGGGGGAGAGCAGGCGGGCGCTGATCGTGGCGGTCCCGCAGTACGAACTCTCCGACCACTTCGAGGACTTGACGCAGACGGTCGGCCGGGACATCGAGCTGATGACCCAGGCGCTGCGCTCCTCCGGATTCAGCGTCGAGCTCATCGGCGCGACCCCCGACGAACCCGCCCTGCGTTCGCGCATCCGCAGCACCATCAGCCGGGTCTGCGCCACCGCACCGGAGGACGGCACGGTCCTCATCCACTTCACCGGGCACGGCCTGTCGGTGGGAGGCGCCGACTATCTCGTACCGGCGGACGCCCAGTTGACCTGGGCGACCACACCGCCGCAGGTCGCGCTCGACAGCCTCATCGGACTCGATCTCGCCGAGCTGCTGCGCGGCTGCCGTGCCGAGACCGTGCTGCTCACCGTCGACGCCTGCCGCGACAGCGCCGACAGCGCCTCGTACGGCGGTCCCGCCACGAACTTCCCCGCCTGGCGGGACCGGGTCGCCGTGCTCTTCGGCTGCGGACCGGGCCAGACCTGCGGCTCCGACGAGGCACTCGGCAGCCACTTCTCACGCGCTCTTGCGGACGCCCTGCACGCCGACACCTCTCCTCGCACGGTCGCCGACGTCATCGCCCACACGATCCGCAGGACCACCGAGTTCGCCCGCGCCGCCCGGGAGGAGCAGACCCCTACACCGCACTACGCGCCGAGCGGCCCGGCCGCCATCGGCGATGCGGAACTCTGCGCGGGCCGCACCCTCCAGGAGGAGTGGACGGTGGCGGTTCGCGACCCCGAGCTGTGGGCGGCGGTCGACTGCGACGACGCACGTCGCGGGGAACTCCAGCAGGCTCTCGTGCGGTTGTCGGGTGAGTGCGCGCGGTGGCGGGCGACCGCCCTCGCGGAGGTGCCGGACCCCTGGGCGGACGACGACTACCCCGTGCGGGTCCTGGCGCGCGGGCTGAGGCCGCTGATCGCGCCGTCGCACACCCAGGGCGGTCCGCTCCTCGGGGCGGGCGAGTTCGCGGTGCTCGCCGCGGCCCCCTTCGTACGGGAGGCGGTGTACGCCATGGGGGTCAAGAGCGTGACCGCCGTGGCACCGTTCCGGCTCGACCCGGCCGTCGGCGACGCAGCACGCGAACCCGAGCGCGTGGACCTGGAGCACACCTTCGCCGCGCACGCCCTGCTCTGGCGCAAGGGCCGTGAGCTGGCGGGCCGCGGCCGCGACGAGGACGCCGGGGCGGTCGCCGCCTGGCTCCTGCACCGGCACGTCAGCGCCAAGGAGGAGCTGTGGGACACCTACGCCCCCCAACTGCTCGCCCCGCTCGCCAAGGCACTCATCGGCGCTGCCGCGGCCCCTGCCCGGATCGGGGAGCTCACCGACGAACTCGTGCGCGTCTGCCGGCAGACCGCGATCGCCCCCGCCCAGCCGTACCAGGGAGAGCGGGACACCGCCGACACCCGCTGGCGCCTCGATGAACTCGTGCGCCCGGACGGGGCGGTGGAGCGGTGGCGCCCTCGTGAACTGTCCTGGCTGATCGGGGTCGCGGGCCTGCTCGGCGGAGATCTGCGGCAGCTGCCCGGCGTCCTGGTCGACAACATCGGTATCACCGACGGGCTGCTCCCCGCTCAAGCCGTCGCGAGCGTACGGGAGTTGCGTTGGGCCCGGGACCGCCTGAGCAAGTCGCTGGACCTGGACCTGCCCTGCCCGCACCCCGCCGTCCACGCCGCCCTGGAGGCACTGACAGGCTGGACCGACGACGCCGTGCAGAACATCCGCCGGCATGTCGGCCCCGCCGAACCCGCGGAGCTCCTCGTCCACCTGCCGGACCGGGTCACCTGCGGCAGACTGCGCCCGCAGTACGACATCAGCACCAAGGGTGACGCCTACGGGGTGCCTCTGATGCGGTTCGGCCTCGCCGAGGACGAGATGCGTGAACTCCTCATGGGCACCCGCCTGTACGGCGACCGCGCCCTTGCCCTGCGGGAGCTGTACCAGAACGCGCTCGACGCCTGCCGCTACCGGCAGGCCCGGCTGCGCTACGGGAAGGCGGCCAGGAAGATCCCGTACGGCTGGGAAGGCGAGATCGTCTTCAGGCAGGGCACGGACGACGCGGGCCGCCCCTACGTCGAGTGCGAGGACAACGGCGTCGGCATGGGGCACGAGACCCTGCGCGGCACCTTCTCGCGGGCGGGCCGCCGCTTCGAGCAGTCCCGCGAGTACCGCGCGGAACAGGCCCGCTGGCGCCGGGCCGACCCGGACCTGAAGATCTACCCCAACAGCCGTTTCGGCGTGGGCGTCTTCAGCTACTTCATGCTGGCCGACGAGATCAGCATCTGGACCCGGGCCACCGACGAGTACGGGCGCGCGGACGCCGGCGGCGGACTGCGGGTCGACATCGCCTCCAGCGGAAGCCTGTTCCGGATCAGGAAGAGCGAGGACGCCCAGCCGGGGTCCGGCACCCGCGTACGCCTCTACCTCCAGGCGGACGACGTGGACGCGGCCGAGGAACTCGGCAAGCACATCTGGCGCTCGGACTTCGCGATGCGGGTGGAGCGCGACGGGGAGATCCGACGGACCTGGCAGGAGAAGGCCCTCTACTACTTCGGCGACCACACCGGGCCCGTGGCGGCCGGGCCGGACCTGTGGTGGGTGGAGGGGAAGGGGTGCCTGCTGGCGGACGGGGTGCAGGTGAATCCGGGCGCGATGGACGCGTCCGAAGCCAGTGCCCGGGAATGGCTGCTTGAGCGCGAGCGCACGTGGACCTCCCCCGACGAGGACGCGCTCGACTGGCATCGAAAGGGCGGACACCCCTTCGGCTGTGTGGTGGACCTCCGGGAGACGCGCGCACCCGACATCACCACCGACAGAAACAGGATGCTCGCCTACGACGAGGCCTGGGTGGACGACCGCATCCAGGAAGCCTGCGCGCACTTCACGGCACCGGAGTGGCTCACCCTGGAGTGGCTGTGGGCCTTCGCCAAGATGCACCCCGGCGGTGTGGAGCGGCTGACGGAACGGCTGCTCGCCGCCGACGCGCGCGTCACGTGTCGCATCGGATGGAACAGAGTTCACACGATCGACTTCCGCCGGATCGGCTGCTTTCCGCGGGACGCGAGCGTGGCGGCGCTCCGGGACGAGACCGGGTTCTCCATGCGCCGCAGCTTCCACGAGACCGACGCGGTGACGGCCTGGCGGGCCGCTGTACTGCGGGCGGAGGGCATTTTCCTGGGTGGAGACCAGTCGAGTCTGCCGATGCCGGAGTCGGTCGAGGGCTATCCACAGCCACAAGCTTGGGAGTCCCGGCTGACCAAGGAGGGCTATCGCGTCCACGACGGGGTGCGTGAGGCGGCGTTGGCACTCCCTCCGGACGGCGGGCTCACCTTGGGGGACGTCTTGCGGCGGCTGCGAAGGTATGCCATCACAGGACTCGAACTGGCTCCGATGGCCGACGTCGACGCGTCGTACAGCCTGACCCTGGACTCCGTGGACTGCCGGATCCTCAAGGGGGACGTCTACCGGAGGGGTCTGCTCTCTCCGAACCGCATCGAGTCGGGCGAAACGGTGACCTCCGTGCTCAAGATCTTCAGCACGGACGCGGACCTTCCCTTGGGCGAGGCCTTGAAGAGAGCCCGGCGTTTCGCTGCCGGGGGTTTTGCGCTGGGCATCCCGCAGACCGTCGCCGAACCTCCGGCCGACGAGATCGCCACCGCGCGCGATCTTCACGTGCTGTCCTGGCATCCTCGGATCTCCTCGCGCAGCCAGGAGGAGGCCGAGAACGCGCCGTCGTGGGCGGAGTACGAAGAGGTCGTGGGCCGGTACGGCTGGCTCGGACTGTCTCCGGAGAGCCTGCCCGGACAGTCCGTCGAGGCTCGGGCGCAGGCCTCTTCGGAGGGGAGTCCGTCGGCCCGAGACTGGTCGCGGGAGGAGAACGAGGAGTTTCAACGGTTCTTCGGAGCCAGGCCCTATACCTGGTCCGAGGAACTGTCGCTCCGTCAACTCGCCCGCGCCTCCGGTGCGCTGGACGTGACTCTCGCCGAGGTGGTCGCGCGGTACACCGATGTCCTTGCTGAGCGGAAGATGCGCACTCCGGACCTTGGCGACCTGGCCGACCGGACCTTCACGCGTCTCGACAGCGATCTGCTCGGCGCCGCTCTGCGCGAAGTGATCTCCGCCTATGAAACGGATACCAGGACCTGTCCTGCTCCGCTGTTCGACACGGCCCTCGCAGTGCGCGAGGTGCAGGCGCCCAAGGAGGAGGTGACGAAGAGCCTCGGCAAGCTCGCCACCCTCGGTCTCGTGCGGCCCGAGGCATCGGCTCTCGTCGAGCACTGGATGGCCGTTCCGGTCGGCGACTGGGGGCTCTTCCCGGGGGCCGACTCCCTGCAGACGACCGGGTACGACCACCGCGTCAGGGGGGCACGCCGCTCGACCCTCGACGGTGGGATCGACGTGCTGTACGCCTTCGTGATGGCGGCGTCCGCCAGGATGACGATCGGTTCTGTCGCGGCGAGACTGAACGCCCTCGGCCCTCTCCTCGGGCTGGACACCTCGGAGCTGGTCCTGCCTCCCGAGCCGTCCCCCGAGACGGTGCGGCCGACCGCGGCGGACGTCGAGGCATGCTGTGAGGATTCGTACGCGCAGCTCGATTGGACAACCCCCAGCCCCGCCCGTCTGGTGGCCCACGCTCGCGCCGACGACCGTACGCTCGGCGAGAGCATGACCATCCTGAGCCGGTACGCGTTCCTGGGCGCCCAGTGGTCCGAACCCGAGGACTGCGAGGGGTCCGGCAGTTGGCGCGAACACCGGCCCACCGCGTGCGACAGCGCGCTCTTTGAACCGGACCTGGTGGGCGGCCTCACAGCAGGCGCCCTCGAACTGCTCCGCGTCGCCGCCAGGTTCGGCTGGCGGATCGACCGGGCGTGGGACCGGCTGGCGCTGTACCGCCCGTTCGGGCTGGAACTCCTCGTGGGCCGCCCGGAGTTCGACACCGTACCGACCTGGCAGGACCTGATCCTGCTGACCGAGCACTACACGGGCAGCGCGCCGCCGCTGAGCGGAGCGGTGACGGCCCGGCGCATCGCCGTCACGGCCAGGGAGCTGGAGCGGACGACCGGCTGGGTCCACGACAGACTCACGCTGTACGCGTCGCTCTTCGGCCTCGTGGTGCCCCGCGACTTCCCCGCCGAACCGGCCGCCACGCCGGCCCCCGAGCCGCCCTACCGGGCCGACGCCGAGTGAGGACCCCATGCCCGACCACGAACCGACCGGCTTCCGCGAACACGAGGCGGCCGTCCGGGCCACCGACGACTTCACCGTCGTACGGTCCGACGACGGCCGCTGGTACACGGTGACGGGCCCGTGCCCGACCTGCAGGGCGACCGTCGTCTTCCGGGTCGCGTACGGAGTGCTGGGACCGTCCAAGTCCAAGAGGCGCTGGGGCCGCCGAAGCGGCCCCGAACCCCTCACGGGCACCATCCCCGTGTACTGCCAGTGCGGTTACCCCCACGCGGACAAGCCGCCGGAGTCCCTCGACACGGGCTGCGGCGCCTTCTGGGACGTGGCCGTGCCCGCGCCCGCCCCGGGCACGGCCACGTGACCGACCTCGCCAGGAAGCGGTTCGCCCAGCTCGGGCAGCAGCTCCAGTACGACCAGCTCGGCACCGTGCGGCGGCAGGCCGAGGGCTGGCGCAACGGGCTGACCGGGCTCACCGGACTCGTCGGCGCGGTCTTCGTGCTCAAGGGCCCGGAGAGCGTCACCGGGATGCCGGACGTATGGCGCTGGACCACCGCGGCGCTGCTCGTCCTTGCCTTCCTGCTCCTGCTGTCGGGAGCCCTGTGCGCGGTGCGCGCCGCCCACGGACAGCTGGGGCAGCAGAGCTGGCTGAGTGGGGACCGGCTCTTCGCCGCCGTCCTCGACGAGGTCGAGCGGACGCAGGACGCGCTGACCTCGGCGCGGCGCCGGTCGGTCGTCGGGCTGTGCGCGATCGTCGCCGCCGTCGCGGTCACCTGGGTCGTGCCGGCCGAGGACCCCGCGGACTCCACGGGTTCCGGGCCCTACGTCCTGGTGGACACGGTCGCGGGTGTCCGGTGCGGGGAACTGGTGCTGAGCGACCGTCAGGCGGTGGAGCTCAGAACGGGCCGGGGGAAGAAGTGGCACAGGATTCCTGCCGGACAGGTCCGTTCCGTCACTCCGGTGGACGGCTGCTGACCGGGTCGCGCCCGGGCACCGGCACATGTCGGCGTGGTCCGCTGCCCCGACCCGCCCGGGGTGAGACCCTCCCCGGGTGAGCGATCAGGCACCCATGAACGGTTCCCCGAGTGGGCCGCCCCACGGCGAGGCCCACGCCGGCACCCTCGGTGCGCGGCTGAACTGGCTGCGGGCCGCGGTCCTCGGCGCCAACGACGGCATCGTGTCCACGGCGGGACTCGTCGTGGGCGTGGCCGGAGCCACCGACGACCGCTCCGCGCTGCTCACGGCGGGCCTCGCGGGGCTGCTGGCGGGCTCCATGTCGATGGCGGCGGGGGAGTACGTCTCCGTGTCCACGCAGCGGGACTCGGAGATGGCCGCGCTGGCCCTGGAGCGTCGGGAGCTGCGGGAGCAGCCGGAGGCGGAGCTCCTGGAGCTGACCGGGCTGCTGGAGGACCGGGGGCTGTCGCGGGAGGTGGCCCGGGAGGCGGCGCTGCAGCTCACCGAACGGGACGCGCTGCGGGCCCACGCGCGCGTGGAGCTCGGCATCGACCCCGACGACCTCACCAACCCGTGGCACGCGGCATGGGCGAGCTTCCTGGCCTTCACCGTCGGCGCGCTTCTGCCCCTGCTCGCGATCGTGCTCCCGCCGAGCGGCTGGCGCCTGCTCGTCACCGTGGTCTCGGTCCTCGCCGCCCTCGTCGTCACGGGGTGGGTGAGCGCGCGGCTGGGCGCGGCCGAGGTGCGGCGCGCGGTACTGCGCAACGTGGCGGGCGGGGCGCTGGCCATGGGGGTGACGTATGCGGCCGGAGCGCTGCTGGGGGCGGCGGGGGTCTGAGTACGTGTACGGCCGGGGCATTGCGGGGCCGATTGGCGGAGATCACCAACAAGCAAGCGCGTACCGCCGGTAATACTTGTGGGTAACAACGTCTAGCCGCGGCCGACCGGCGGCTCTACGGTGCATCCATGCCCAACCTCCCCGACGTCGTGGTCTGGTCGATACCCGCCTTCGTGCTGCTCACCGTCATCGAGATGGTGAGCGTCCGGCTCCATCCAGACGAGGAGGACGCGGGGTACGAGACGAAGGACGCCGCGACCAGCGTCGGCATGGGGCTCGGCAGCCTCGTCTTCGACTTCCTGTGGAAGATCCCGATCGTGGCGATCTACACGGCGGTCCACGAACTGACCCCGCTGCGCGTCCCGGTCCTGTGGTGGACCGTCCCGCTGATGCTCCTGGGCCAGGACTTCTTCTACTACTGGTCCCACCGCGGGCACCATGTGATCCGGCTCCTGTGGGCCTGCCACGTGGTGCACCACTCCAGCCGGAACTTCAACCTCACCACCGCCCTGCGCCAGCCCTGGACCACCTGGACCGTCTGGCCCTTCTACGTCCCGCTGATCGCCCTCGGGGTGCACCCGGCGGCGCTCGCCTTCTGCTCGTCCACGAACCTCGTCTACCAGTTCTGGATCCACACCGAGCGCATCCACAAGCTGCCCCGGGCGTTCGAGTTCGTCTTCAACACGCCCTCGCACCACCGCGTCCACCACGCCTCCCAGGGCGGTTACCTGGACCGCAACTTCGGCGGCATCCTCATCGTCTGGGACCGCCTCTTTGGGTCGTTCGTCGCGGAGACCGAGCGGCCGGTGTACGGGCTGACCAAGAACATCGCCACGTACAACCCGCTGCGCGTGGCCACTCACGAGTACGCCGCCATCGCCAGGGACGTGAGGAAGGCCGCGAGCTGGCGCGAGCGCGCGGGGCGGGTCTTCGGCGGTCCGGGCTGGCGGCCGGCGCAGGCGGCCGCCGTGGAGCAGCCCGTCACGGAGCCCGTCGCGTGAACCCACGCCACGCGCGCGTGCTGCTCATCGCCTTCGGCGTGGCCGCCGCCGTGGACCTGGTCTCGCTGGTCGCCGGATTCACCCCCGGCCACCTCGTGGCCAAGCCGCTCCTCATGCCCCTGCTCGCGCTCTTCGTCGTCGCAGGCGGCGGACCCCGGCTCCTTGTCGCCGCGCTCCTGTTCGGATGGGGCGGCGACACCCTTCTGCTCTCCGACGCCGACCCCGCCTTCCTCGCCGGGATGGCCTCCTTCGCGGCAGGCCACGTGTGCTACCTCGTCCTCTTTCGGCGGACGGCACGCGTGGTGGCACGCGCGCGTGCTCCCTGGTTCGTCGTCGGCGCTTACGGCGTGGCCGTCGTCGCCACCGTCGCCCTCCTGTGGCCAGGCCTCCCCGCCGGGCTGCGCGTGCCGGTCGCGGGCTACAGCCTGCTGCTGACCGCGATGGCGTACGGGGCCACGCGGCTCGGCCTCGTCGCCGGTCTCGGCGGAGCCCTCTTCATGGTCTCGGACACGCTCATCGCCACCGGCGTCGCCGACTGGCCACAGCTCCCCAGGCCGGACTTCTGGATCATGCTCACGTACGCCGCCGCCCAGTACCTGCTGGTCCGCGGGGTGCTGGGCGCCCTCGGCGCGCGACCCGCGCCGGCGGCGGCGTACGGTGAGATGCGCTCAACCACCCCCTGAGCGCATCTCACCGACGTCCGCACGAGAAAGACCCTCGTGCACCGCACCAGAAGGACCCCGCCATGCGCGCCACCACCATTCACGCCCCGTTCGACATGCGCGTGGAGGACGTGCCCGAGCCCGAGGTGCGGGAGCCCGGCGACGCGGTCGTGCGGGTGCTGCGCTCGTGCATCTGCGGCAGCGACCTGTGGGCGTACCGCGGCGAGGCCGCACGGAAGCCGGGCCAGCGGATCGGGCACGAGTTCCTCGGCATCGTCGAGGAGACCGGCTCCGAGGTGTCGGCCGTCCGGCGCGGCGACCTGGTCGTGGCGCCGTTCATGTGGTCGGACGGCGTGTGCGACTACTGCCGCGAGGGTCTGACCACGTCCTGCGAGCACGGCGGCTTCTGGGGCTCCGTCGGATCCGACGGCGGGCAGGGCGAGGCCGTGCGCGTCCCCTACGCCGACGGCACGCTCGTCCGGCTGCCCAAGGACGCGGCCTCCGACGACCACATGCTGGCGGCCCTGCTCACCCTCTCCGACGTCATGGGCACCGGGCACCACGCCGCCCTGGGAGCGGGCGCCCGGCCGGGCGCGACCGTCGCCGTCGTCGGGGACGGCGCCGTCGGCCTGTGCGCCGTCCTGGCCGCCAAGCGGCTCGGCGCCGAGCGGATCATCGCGCTCGGCCGCCACAAGGTGCGTACCGACATCGCGCGCCGCTTCGGCGCCACGGACGTCGTCGCCGAGCGGGGCGACGCGGCCGTCGAGGCAGTCCGCGAGCTGACCCGAGGACAGGGCGCGCACGGCGTCGTCGAAGCGGTCGGCACCGAGCAGTCCATGCGGACGGCCGTGAACATCACCCGCGACGGCGGCGCCATCGGCTTCGTCGGCGTGCCGCACGGCAGCGGCACCGGCCTGGACCTGGGCGTGCTCTTCGACCGGAACATCGCCCTGCGCGGCGGCGTCGCGCCGGTGCGCGCGTACATCCCGGAGCTGCTCCCGGACGTCCTCGACGGCACCATCGACCCCTCGCCCGTCTTCGACCGGACCGTAGGCCTCGAAGAGGTCCCCGAGGGCTACAAGGCGATGGACGAGCGCACCGCGCTCAAGGTCCTGGTCGCGGGCAGCTGATCACGACCAGCGGATCGGCAGCGGAAGCGCCGTCAGCAGCGCCGAGACCGCGACGACCAGGCCCAGCGCCACCACCTCCGCACGGGCGGGGGAGCAGGCGCTGAGCGGGTCGGGCGCGCGGCGCAGACGGACGCGGGCCCACAGCGCGAGAACGGCGACGGCGGCCACGAGGAGCACCTTGGCGAGCAGGGTGCGCCCGTACGCCGTCGTCGTCAGCTGATCCACGACCGTGCTCGGCGGCATCCGGCGCAGCGCGCTCCACAGCCCCGTCGCCGTGATCGCCGCGAGGAGAACGACCGCCACGCGCGCGTAGAGCCCCAACAACGCGGCGCCCGCCCGCCCTCCGCGCCACTTCCGCAGCATGCGCAGCACGTACAGCAGTCCGCCCGCCCACAGCGCCGCGCAGGTGACGTGAACGAGCGTCAGGCCGGAGCCGACGAGCGGACCGTGCTCCGTCGGCGGGTGCGCGCGCAGCGCCTCCGCGGCGGCCACCGCGGCCAGCGGCCACACCTGGGTGCCGGGCCGTCGCGAGGCCGCGCACAGACCGGCGGCCATGAACGCGTTGACCTCCAGCAGCGCCAGCTTCCCGTCCCGTGTCCGGTAGAGCCCGCCGACGTCGATGTCGGAGAGCTGGTGCGGCAGCAGGTTGCCGGTGGCCACGACCGAGGCGAGCCCCAGCGCGGCCACGAAACCGGCGGCGGCCGCGCAGGCCGCCCAACTGCGCGGCGCCTGCTCCCGGGGCGCGCCCGGCACCCGGCGGGCCAGCCGGGTCACGAGCAGCTCGCCCGCGGGAACGCACAGCGCGGCGAACAGGATCATCCGCAGCAGGGCGATCCCGCCGACGCCCGGAGCCGCCGCCTCACCCGTCCCGTGCAGCGCGGCGCGCGGACCGAGCAGCGGGATCAGTGCGGCGAGTCCCACGAGGGCGAGGACGGCGACGGCCCGGACGGCACCGGAGTGGCGCCCCGCGTCGTCCGCGTCGGCCGCCTCGGCGGTGGGTCTCATCAAGGTCACCCCAGGATCTTCACCAGGCGTCACAGATCCGGGCAAGTGCAGGGAAACAACTGGCGGAACGGCATTCCGCCCATTCATACGGTTCCGGCCCGTCCCGCGACTCAGCCCCAGCGCGCGGAATCCGCTCCCAAGGCCCCCGGCGGCCGCGCCCAGTCGGCCGGCCCGCCCTCGAACGAAACCGGCGGAAGGGCGTACCGAAGCCGCCCCAGCGCACTGTCCCTCTCGGCGAGCCAGGCATCCGGTCCGGCGTGGGCCGCATCGCCCACGCCCTGCCGCGCCACCCCGTTCAGCAGCCAGTGCGCGGTCCGCGCAAGCGCCAGCCGTACGACCCGGCTGTCGCCCTGCTCCAACTGCTCGGTCAGCGCGCGCAGCACGGCTGCCGCCAGCAGATAGCCCGTGCCGTGGTCGAGCGCCTGGGCGGGCAGGGCGCCCGGCTGCTCCGGCGTCCCCTCGATCGCCGCGATACCGGTGGCGACCTGCACCAGACTGTCGAACCCCCGCCGCTCGGCCCACGGTCCGTACGCGCCCCAGGCCGACAGCTGCGCCACGACCAGGCCGGGACGGCGCTCGGCCAGCGCCTCGGGCGAGAGCCCGAACCGATCCAGTGCGCCCGGCCGGTAGCCGGTGACCACCACGTCGGCGGTGGCGAGCAGTTCCTCGAAGGTGCGCCGGTCGCCCGCCAGGTCGAGGGCCGCCGAGCGCTTTCCGAAGCCCGTGTCCGCGTGCTGGTCGGGGAGTTCGGGCAGCCGGGGCGCGTCCACCCGCAGGACGTCCGCGCCCAGCAGGGCGAGGGTGCGGGTGGCGACCGGGCCCGCGATGACCCGGGTCAGGTCGAGGACGCGCACTCCGGCGGCGGGCAGCAGCCGATCGCCGCCGATCGGCGCGAGCACGCGCGCGTGGGCGGTGCCCAGCCGCTCGTGCTCGATCAGCGGCCGGTCGGCCACCGCGACCGCCTGCTCGTGCGCCGCCCACTCCTTGGCCGTACGCAGCGCCACCGCGAGGCCCCCGGCGGCGTACACGGCGTCCTCCACGTCCTTCGCGGGCCGTTCCGCGAGCGCGGCGGCGACCGTCTCCACCGAGGCACCGGCGGACAGTCCCAACGCGTCGAGGAGCCGGGCGCGATGGTGCGGATAGTTCGCGTGCGTGCGCACCCAGCCGTCCGCGGTGCGCCAGAAGCGCGACAGGGGCGCGAAGGTGACCGGCGCCCGCCCGTCGATCTGCAGATGCCGCTCGCTGACGAACGCCGTGGCGAGGGCCCCGTCGTCGACCCGTACCTCGGGCACCTGCGAACGCCCGGCCCGCCGCGCCGCGAGCTCGGCCGCGGCCAGCGTGCACGTGCCCACGCAGGCCCGGGCCAGTTCCCGTACGGGCAGCCGGGCGTCGAGCGCCCCTTCCCGCATGACCGTCGAGACCCGGGACGGCAGTGCGGGGTCCCCGCCCAGCACGGACCACACGAACTTGATGTCAGTCATGACAGCACTATGCAGTGTTGACTCAATCAATATGAGAGGCGGCCGTCCACCACAGCCGTACCTCCTTGCGTACGTCCGTCGGGCGCAGCTCCCATCCCTGGGCGAGGGCGACCTGGGCGACGTAACCCCCGCCCACGCCCCGGTAGTCGCGCAGCGGTATCGCGCACTCGACCGGCGGCCTCGTCTTCTTGGAGTCGCGCGGAGCGGAAGCCTTCGCGGTCCAGCGGCCGACCGCCTTCTCGACGCGGGCCCTGTAGTACGCGGTGTCGCCCTCGTGTCGCAGCTCCGGCCAGCTGACGCACCAGGAGGGCCATTTCGACAGGGGGTCCAGTACGCGGTCCATGGCCTTGAAGAGGCCCTGCTCGTACGAGGTGCTGAATATGGTGATGATCTCCGTGACGAGGCCTACGGCCAGAAAGACCGCCAGAGCCGCGATCCACATCACGATCTGCACGGGGGTGTAAAGAACCGTGAGGACAAAACGGACCACCAACTGCCCCTTGGGCCGGACCCGTTCGGGCGCCCAGGTGGCGGGATCTTCGTAGACATCCATGGCAGGAGATCTTTCCTTACGCGCAAAGGGGCCGGGGAAACCGTCCCCGACCCCTTCACACACGCGTGCCTGTCGTTACCTCTCGCTACTTCGTCACCGCGTCCAGCGCGTCCGCGGTGCCCCAGCCGTAGAAGCCGTTGCGGTTCTTCGTGCCCTCGCACACCGCGTCGACCTTGCCGTCACCGTCGATGTCGTACGGGTCGGTGCACGGCGTCGCGTCGGCCTCCGCGTACAGCAGCGCCTTCACCAGGGCGGCGGGAGCGTGCGGGTGGGTCGACTTGATGAGCGCGGCGACGCCCGCGACGTGCGGGGAGGCCATCGACGTACCGGCCATGTAACCCCACTTGCCGCCGGGCAGCGGGCCCAGGATCAGGCCGCTGGTGGCCGGTGGGGCCGGGGTCTGGAAGCGCGTCGAGTCACCGCCCGGCGCGGCGATGTCGATGACGCCCAGGCCGTGGTTGGAGAAGGACGACTTGATGCCCTTCGCGCCGGTCGCCGCCACCGTGACGACACCCGGCAACTGGGTCGGGATGTCATAGCACTTGGAGGGGTCGATCACCCGGTCGCTCGGCGTCCCGTCGTTGGGGGAGACGGGGTCGGTGATCGAGTCGGCGGCCAGGTCGTAGCTCTCGTTGCCCGCCGCGGCGACGTTGACCGTGCCCTTCCTCTCCGCGTACTGCGAGGCGCGGGTGATCGCGTCGACCAGGGCCTTCTGGTCCGGGTCGTCCTTGCAGTTGAAGTACCAGGGGTCGGTGTAATAGCTGTTGTTGGTCACGTCGACGTGGTGCTCGGCCGCCCACACGAAGCCGCAGACCACGGCCTCCGTGTAGAAGTAGCCGTCCGGGTTGGCCACCTTGATGCCGGCGACCTTCACGCCGGGCGCGACCCCCGTGATGCCGACGCCGTTCTTCGCGCCCGCGATCTCACCGGCGACATGTGTGCCGTGCGGGCTCTCCGAGGCGCTGGGCCGCCAGGCCCCGTCGGTCGTGTCCGGCTTGCCCGACACGCAGTTGGCCGACGCGGCGCGGTCGAAGTTCGGCGCGATGTCGGGGTGCGTGTCGTCGACACCGGTGTCGATGACGGCGACCGTCACCTTCCTGCTGCCGAGCGTCACCTCGTGTGCCTTGTCCGCCTTGATGGCGGGCAGGTCCCACTGCAGAGGCTCCAACGGGTCCTGCCCGTCGACGGCTTCGGCGCTCGCCACCTGGTCGGCGGTCAGCACCTTCGGCGTGCCCACGTCCGTGGTGGACTGCGCGGGCAGCGGCGCGTTGCGCGTGGCACCGGCCGACTCCACACCGCGCACGGTGCGGACGGTCTTCGCGAAGTCGGCGTTCGACGAGTGGACGACGATCACGCCGATCCGGTCGTACGACGTCACGATCGTGCCGCCGGCCTCGGCGATCGCCTTCTTCATGTGGGAGGAAGTGCCGTGCCCGGGGCGGACGTTGACGACATAGCTGAGCGAGCGTGCGTCCGCCGCCGGTGCCTGCGGAGCGGCCGCGGGGGCCGCCGACGCGCTGACGTTCGGCAGGAAGGCGAGTGCCGTCGCCACAGCCATCCCGAGGGGGACGGCTATCGCGCGGCGGGAGCGCGGGTGAGGCGCTGTCATGAAATCTCCAGTTCGCTGACGTGACGAGCTGTGTCGGGATGCTGGACGGCCTGCTCGACGGCCTACTTGACCGCCTTGAGCGCGTTGACGATGCCGAAGCCGTAGAAGCCGTTCACCCGGGTGCCGCCCTTGCAGATCGCGTCCTGCGTGCCGTCGCCGTCCTGGTCGTAGGAGGCCGGGCAACCCGGGTTGTCCGCCTGCGCCTTGAGCAGCGCCTGCAGCTGGGCCGGGGTCGCCCGCGGGTGCGTGGACTTCAGGAGCGCGGCCACGCCCGCGGCGTGCGGCGAGGCCATCGACGTGCCCTGCAGGAAGCCGTACTGGTTGTTCGGCAGGGTCGAGAGGATACGGCCGTTCTTCGAGGGGGTGTCCGGGATCTGGTAGAGCCGGTCACCGCCCGGCGCCGCGATGTCGATGACGCCCTTGCCGTACGAGGAGTAGTACGACTTGAGGTTCTGTACGCCCGTCGCGCTGACCGTGACGACACCCGGCAGCTGGGTGGGCACGTCGAAGCACTTGTGCGGGTCGACCGTGCGCGTGACGGCGGTCGAGTCGTCGGGGCTGGAGGCGTCGACCAGCGCGTCCGCGTCGAGGTCGTGGGCGGAGTTGCCCGCCGAGGCCAGGTTGAGGGTGCCCTTGTGCTGGGCGTAGAGCTGGGCCCGGTTGACCGCGTCGACGATGGCCCGCTGGTCGGGGTCGTCCATGCAGTTGTACAGCCACGGGTCCACGTAGTAGCTGTTGTTGGTGATCTCCACGCCATGGTCGGCGGCGAACACGAAGGCGCAGACGACGCTCTCGGGGTAGAACAGCTCGCTGACCGGGTCGGCCACCTTGATGCCGGCGACCTTCACGCCGGGGGCGACGCCCGCCACGCCTATGCCGTTGCGGGCGGCGGCTATCTCACCGGCGACGTGTGTGCCGTGGTAGTGGTCGGCGTTCGCGGGACGCCAGGCGCCCGGCGAGGTGTCCGCCTTTCCTCCGACGCAGTTCGCGGACTGCGAGGCGGAGAAGTTCGCGGCGAGGTCCGGATGGGTGTCGTCCACGCCGGTGTCGATGACGGCGACCGTCACCTTGCTGCTGCCCGGGTTGATCTCCGCGGCCTTGTCGGCGCCGATCGCGCGCAGGTCCCACTGGTCGGCCTCGAGCGGCTCCTCGCCCGCGGTGGCGGCCCGGGTCACCTTGGCGGCCTCGGAGGCGGACAGCTTCTGCACCGCGCCCTCGTCCGTCGTACCGGCCGCCGTCAGGGGCGCCGTCCGCGTCGCGCCGGCCGACTGCACTCCGCGTACCGCGCGAAGTCGCTTGCCGAAGTCGGGGTTGGCCGAGTGGGCGACGATCACGCCGATCTTCTCGTACGCGACCACGACGGTCCCGCCGGCGTCCGCTATCGCCTTCTTCACCGACTCGATCGTGCGGTGGTCGGTCGTGGTGTTGACGACGTACGCCAGGTTCGGGCTGTCCGCGGTCGTCGACTCGGCCGTGGTGAGCGGGGCGGCCGACGCGGCGCCGGGCAGGAAGCCGAGCGAGGCGGTCAGGGACAGAACCACCGGAACGGCGAGGGCGAGGCGGTGTCTTGGGCGCAGATGAGCCATGGGGTCTCCACATCATCCGGAAACGGAACGGCCCGAACACAGGTGGTGCTCGGGCAGGTACATGACGGGGTGCAGGCCGAAGCTATCTCCCGCCCGACCTGGCCAGCAATGGCTACCGCCGACGACTTCCGAAAGAAGTGCGACCGGTTGAACCGCTCCTCGCGTGGCGCCGTGACCTTGAGCAGGGAGCGCGAGCACGATCGTGCCCCCTGTCGGATCACGTCCGTGGGTCCTAACATCGCCCCCGGCTCACGTGATCCACGTCACTGTGAGGTCAGATCAGTCATGTCCATGCCCAACCAGCCGTCCGCGAGCCCCCACTCGCACCCGACGTCCGCGAACCCCGACTCGCGGGCGTCCACCGTCGCAACCGCCCCCGCAACGCGAGGAGACTCCGTGGCCACCGACGCACCACCTCCCTCGAAAGCCCCCACCCGACTGCCCTCCACCGAGGAGTTCGTCGCGGTGCAGGAGAGCGCGGAGTTCGGTGAACTGCGCCGCTCCCACCGCTCCTTCGCCTTCCCGCTGACCATCGCCTTCATCGCCTGGTACCTGCTGTACGTCCTGCTCTCCAACTACGCGGGCGACTTCATGGGCACCAAGGTCGTCGGCAACATCAACGTCGCCCTGGTGCTGGGTCTGGCCCAGTTCCTCACCACGTTCCTCATCGCCTGGTGGTACTCGCGGCACGCCGCCGCCAAGCTCGACCCCAAGGCCGATGCGATCAAGTCCCGGATGGAGGGCGGCGCATGAGCCCCGCGATCACCCAGGTCCAGCTGGCCGCCGGTGAGGCGAGCGAGCACCGGCCGCTGATCATCAGCCTTTTCGCGGTGTTCGTCGTCGCGACCCTCGTCATCACCGTCTGGGCGGGCCGCCAGACCAAGGACGCCGCCGACTTCTACGCGGGCGGCCGCCAGTTCACCGGCTTCCAGAACGGTCTCGCCGTCTCCGGCGACTACATGTCCGCCGCGTCGTTCCTCGGCATCGCCGGCGCGATCGCCCTCTTCGGCTACGACGGCTTCCTCTACTCCATCGGCTTCCTCGTCGCCTGGCTGGTGGCCCTTCTCCTGGTCGCCGAACCGCTGCGCAACTCCGGCCGCTACACCATGGGCGACGTCCTCGCGTACCGCATGCGCCAGCGCCCGGTGCGCACGGCCGCCGGCACCTCCACGATCGTCGTCTCGATCTTCTACCTGCTGGCCCAGATGGCAGGCGCCGGCGTCCTCGTCTCGCTGCTCCTCGGCATCACCAGCGACGCGGGCAAGATCGGCATCGTCGCCCTGGTCGGCGTTCTGATGATCGTCTACGTCACCATCGGCGGCATGAAGGGCACCACCTGGGTGCAGATGGTCAAGGCCGTCCTGCTGATCATCGGGGCCCTGCTGCTCACCTTCCTGGTCATGCTGAAGTTCAACTTCAACATCTCCGACCTGCTCGGCAAGGCGGCCGAGAACAGCGGCAAGGGCAGCCCCTTCCTGGAGCCCGGCCTCAAGTACGGCGCCACCTCGACCACCAAACTGGACTTCATCTCCCTCGGCGTCGCCCTGGTCCTGGGCACCGCCGGCCTGCCGCACATCCTGATCCGCTTCTACACGGTGCCCACGGCCAAGGTCGCGCGGAAGTCCGTGAACTGGGCGATCGGCCTCATCGGCGGCTTCTACCTGATGACGCTCGCGCTCGGCTTCGGCGCCGCCGCGCTCATCAAACCCGACGAGATCATCGCCTCCAACAAGGCGGGCAACACGGCAGCGCCACTGCTGGCACTGCACCTGGGAGGCGTCGACTCCAACTGGGGCGCCATCCTGCTCGCCTCCATCTCCGCCGTCGCCTTCGCCACGATCCTCGCGGTCGTCGCCGGCCTGACGCTGGCCTCGTCCTCGTCGTTCGCGCACGACATCTACGCCAACGTCATCAAGAAGGGGAAGGCCACCGAGAAGCAGGAGATGACCGCAGCCCGGTACGCGACGGTGGGCATCGGCGCCGTGTCCATCCTGCTCGGCGCCCTCGCCCGCGACCTGAACGTCGCCGGCCTCGTCGCGCTCGCCTTCGCGGTCGCCGCCTCCGCCAACCTGCCGACGATCCTCTACAGCCTCTTCTGGAAGCGCTTCACCACCAACGGCGCGCTGTGGTCGATCTACGGCGGCCTGGTCACCGCCGTCGGCCTGGTGCTGTTCTCGCCGGTGGTCTCGGGCAAGCCGACCTCGATGTTCCCGGACGCCGACTTCCACTGGTTCCCGCTGGAGAACCCCGGCATCATCTCCATCCCGGTCGGCTTCCTGCTGGGCTGGCTCGGCACGCTCCTGTCCAAGGAGGAGCCCGACACCGGCAAGTACGCCGAGCTCGAGGTCCGCTCCCTCACGGGTACCGGCGCGCACTGAGTCCCGGCACCGCGCGGCCCCGCCGTAGGCCTCCGGCAGACCCCTGCTGGTAGGTCTCTACGACGGGGCCGCGCCGTCTCTCGTGGGATCGGGCCGGTGTTGTTGTCAGTCGCGTCACGTAGGCTCGGTCTTGTCAGCACCTGTGATCCTGAACGAGGGAGGGGGCCCACGTGCTCATCGACACGTACGGCCGAGTGGCCACCGACCTGCGGGTCTCGCTGACCGACCGGTGCAATCTCCGGTGCACGTACTGCATGCCCGAAGAGGGCCTGCAGTGGCTGGCCAAGCCCGATCTGCTCACGGACGACGAGATCGTCCGCCTCATAGACATCGCCGTGACGAGCCTCGGCATCACCGAGGTCCGCTTCACCGGCGGCGAGCCCCTGCTGCGGCCCGGCCTCGTCGGCATCGTCGAGCGCGTCGCGGCCCTCGCCCCGCGCCCCCAGATGTCCCTGACGACCAACGGCATCGGCCTCAAGCGCACCGCGACCGCCCTGAAGGCAGCGGGCCTGGACCGGGTGAACGTCTCGCTGGACACGCTGCGCCCGGACGTCTTCAAGACCCTCACCCGCCGCGACCGCCACAAAGACGTGCTCGAAGGCCTCGAAGCCGCCCGCGACGCAGGCCTGACCCCCGTCAAGGTCAACTCGGTCCTGATGCCCGGACTCAACGAGGAAGAGGCCCCCGACCTGCTCGCCTGGGCCGTGGCGCACGACTACGAACTGCGCTTCATCGAGCAGATGCCCCTGGACGCCCAGCACGGCTGGAAGCGCGAGGGCATGGTCACCGCGGGCGACATCCTCACCTCACTGCGTACGCGCTTCGAGCTCACCGAGGAGGGCGCCGGCGAGCGCGGCTCCGCCCCCGCCGAACGCTGGCTCGTCGACGGCGGTCCGCACCGGGTGGGTGTGATCGCCTCGGTCACCCGCCCCTTCTGCTCGGCCTGCGACCGTACGCGACTGACGGCCGACGGCCAGGTCCGCACCTGCCTCTTCGCCACCGAGGAGACGGACCTGCGAGCCGCTCTGCGCTCCGACGCCCCCGACGAGGACATCGCCCGCATATGGAAGCTCGCCATGTGGGGCAAGAAGGCAGGCGCGGGCCTCGACGATCCCTCGTTCGTTCAGCCCGACCGACCGATGTCGGCGATCGGCGGCTAGGGGCTTCTGACGGATCTTCGCGGCCCCGCGCCTGCGGCATGATCCGCCGGACAGGCCTCAGCCGTCGGCCTCGCCGGACTCCCATTCCGCGAGCAGCACCACGTCCTTGAGGAACCCCCGCACGCCGAGGAACTGGGACAGATGCTCCCGGTGTTCCTCGCACGCGAGCCAGGTCTTGCGGCGCTCCGGCGTGTGCAGCTTCGGGTTGTTCCAGGCGAGCACCCACTCCGCGTCGGCGCGACAGCCCTTGGCGGAGCACTGCGGATCGGCGGGGGAGGAGTCAGGGAAGGGGAGGTTCACACCGCAACCCTAAACGGCTCCGAAAAGGCGACGCCGAGCAGCCACGGGGGGAGCTGCCCGGCGTCGGTCTGTCGCTCCGACGGGGGATGCGGAGCGCGTACGAAGTATGTCACGGGGGACCCGGTGCCCGGCACCTGAACTTCATGATTGATCTGAGCTTTTCTTGAGCTTGGTGAGCGATTGGATTCCGTTTCCGGCGGATCCCCCTTGGTCAGGTCCGCTCCTGTGGTTCGCCCCGCAGGCCCGCCCCGGGGTCGGCCGCGACGTCCTCCGGGACGGGTTCCGCGAAGCCGCCGCTAGGCACGGTGAAGTCGTCCTGCCGGGGCGATGCGATCATCGGCCGCAGGGGAGCGTTGACGAACGTCGACGGCAGCGACGGCACGTTCTCCCGCCCCGCGTTGGCGATCACCACCGAGATGTAGGGGAGCAGCGCGCCGAGTACCAGCGCGACAATCGCGACGTGCCGCTCGACGTTCCACAGCGTGGCGGCGAGGATCACGGAGACCGTGCGGACGGACATGGAGATGACGTACCGGCGCTGCCTGCCCCGTACATCGTCCTCGAGCCCCTGCCTGGCTCCGGTGATCCGGAAGACCTGGCTGTTGCTCTGCTTCCGCATCACATTCCACCACCTGCCTGTGTCGGACTCTCCCCGGCCCGTACCTGCCCCGTACCCGGTCAGGGACCCAGGCCCGAACACCCTCCACGTTACGCCGCGACTGCGTCGGCTTCGAGACCGGGGCAGGCGCCGCACGGCTGAACGAAATGCGCCGTACCGCGTACGGCCCTGCCCGACATGCGCCGTATGACGGGCAGGTCGAGACTGTGCGTAATGCTCACGTAGAGCCGTACTAGGAGGCAGCCATGGGCTGGTTGTGGGCGATCATCGTCGGGTTCGTGCTGGGTCTGATCGCCAAGGCGATCATTCCGGGCAAGCAGCACAGCCCGCTCTGGTTGACGACCGTCTTCGGCATTCTCGGCGCCATCGTCGGAAACGCCATTGCGCGCGGGATCGGCATCGACGAGACCAGCGGCATCGACTGGGGCCGGCACGCGCTTCAGCTCGCGGCAGCGGTCGTCATTGTCTTCCTGGGCGACATGGCCTACATGGCGGTGCGCGGCAACAAGCGGCGGGCCTGAGCGTACGTACGACGAAGGGGGCGACCTCCCGCACGGGAGACCGCCCCCTTCGTCGTACGCACTGGGGGGTGTTGTGAAAGTCCCGCACAGCACCCACGGCGTCCGGCACGCACCCTAGGCGCCCGTGACCTCCACCGCGGCCAGGTTCTTCTTGCCGCGGCGCAGTACCAGCCAGCGCCCGTGCAGCAGATCCTCCGGCGCGGGGACCGCGTCCTCGGCGGTGACCTTCACGTTGTTCACGTAGGCACCGCCCTCCTTGACCGTGCGCCGCGCGGCCGACTTGCTCGCCACCAGACCGACCTCGGCGAACAGGTCGACCACCTGGCCCAGCTCCGCGACCTTGATGTGCGGCACTTCGGAGAGGGCGGAGGTCAGCGTCGCGTCGTCCAGCTCACCGAGCTCGCCCTGCCCGAAGAGGGCCTTGGACGCGGCGATCACGGCGGCCGTCTGACCGGCGCCGTGCACCAGCGTCGTCAGCTCCTCGGCCAGCGCGCGCTGCGCGGCGCGGGCCTGCGGACGCTCCTCGGTCTGCTTCTCCAGCTCCTCGATCTCCTCGTGCGACCGGAAGCTGAAAATGCGCAGGAACTTGCTGACGTCACGGTCGTCCGCGTTCAGCCAGAACTGGTAGAAGGCGTACGGCGTGGTCATCTCGGGGTCGAGCCAGATCGTGCCCGACTCCGTCTTGCCGAACTTCGTGCCGTCCGCCTTGGTGATCAGCGGCGTGCCCAGCGCGTGCACCGCGGCCTCCGGCTCGACCCGGTGGATCAGGTCGGTGCCCGAGGTGAGGTTGCCCCACTGGTCGCTGCCGCCGGTCTGCAGCGTGCAGCCGTGCCTTCTGTACAGCTCCAGGAAGTCCATGCCCTGCAGGATCTGGTAGCTGAACTCCGTGTAGCTGATGCCCGCGTCGGAGTTGAGGCGCCGGGAGACGGCCTCCTTCGCGATCATCTTGTTGACCCGGAAGTGCTTGCCCACGTCACGCAGGAACTCGATGGCCGACAGGCCCTGGGTCCAGTCCAGGTTGTTGACCATGATCGCGGCGTTCGGACCCTCGAAGTCCAGCAGCGGTGCGATCTGCGCGCGCAGCCGCTCGACCCACTGGGCCACGACCTCAGGGGCGTTGAGCGTGCGCTCCGAGTTCGGCTTCGGGTCGCCGATCAGGCCCGTGGCACCCCCGACCAGGCCCAGCGGGCGGTTGCCCGCCTGCTGGATCCGGCGCATCGTGAGGATCTGCACGAGGTTGCCGAGATGCAGACTGGGCGCGGTCGGGTCGAAGCCGCAATAGAACGTGACGGGACCGTCCGCGAACGCCTTGCGCAATGCGTCCTCGTCAGTGGAGAGGGCGATCAGCCCACGCCACTTCAGCTCGTCGACGATGTCCGTCACGGTTCTCGTATCTCCTTGAAAGGTCCGGTGAATCTCGTACGAGGTTATACGCCCTGGCTGACAGAGCTCATATTGAAGTCCGGGATGCGCAGGGCGGGCATCGCAGCCCTAGTGAACCAGTCGCTCCACTCGCGCGGCAGCGTCTTTTCCGTGCGCCCGGCCTCGACCGCCCGACCCAGCAGGTTCACCGGTGACTCGTTGAACCGGAAGTTGTTCACCTCGCCCGTGACCTGGCCGTTCTCCACGAGGTACACGCCGTCCCTGGTCAGACCGGTCAGCAGCAGCGTCGCCGGGTCGACCTCGCGGATGTACCAGAGGCAGGTCAGGAGAAGCCCGCGCTCGGTGCTCGCGACCATCTCCTCCAGGGAACGGTCCTCGCCGCCGTCGAGGATGAGGTTGTCGATCGACGGGGCGACCGGCAGGCCGGTCAGGCCCGCGCTGTGCCGGGTCGTCGACAGATGCGCGAGCTCGCCCTCGCGGACCCAGTCGGTCGCCTTGAGGGGCAGCCCGTTGTCGAAGACCGACGCGGTGTCCCCGGAGGAGTGGGCCAGCACGAAGGGCGCGGACTCCAGCCCCGGCTCGTTCGGGTCGCTGCGCAGCGTCAGCGGCAGTTCGGTGAGCTTCTCGCCGAGGCGCGTACCGCCGCCGGGCTTGCTGAACACCGTCCGCCCCTCGGCCGCGTCCCGGGCCGCCGCCGACCACAGCTGATAGATCAGCAGGTCCGCGACGGCGGTCGGCGGCAGCAGCGTCTCGTAGCGCCCCGCGGGCAGCTCGATGCGCCGCTGGGCCCAGCCGAGCCGGACGGCCAGCTCCGCGTCCATGGACGCCGGGTCGACATCCTTGAAGTCCCTTGTGGAGCGCCCCGCCCACGCCGAACGCGTGCGGTCCGGCGACTTGGCGTTGAGCTCCAGCGTGCCGTTGGGCTGGTCGTGCCTCAGCCGCAGCCCTGTCGACGTACCCAGATAGCTCGACACGAGTTCGTGGTTGGCGAAGCCGTACAGCTCGCGGCCGCCCGCACGCGCGCGTGCGAACGATTCGCCGAGCGCCGGCGCGAAGTCCGCGAAGACCGCGGACGACGTCTCGACGGGCGCGTCCGTGAAGTCGGGGGACTCCGGTACGCCCGTGACCAGCGGCTGGGCGTCCTCGGCGGGCCCCGCCCCGCGCGCGGCGGCCTCGGCGGCCCGTACCAGCGGCTCCAGTTCGTCCGCGGTGACGGCCGCGCGGGAGACGACTCCGGACGCCGTGCCCTCGCGGCCGTCGACGGTCGCGATGACGGTGAGCGTGCGCCCGCGCGTGACCCCGTTCGTGGTCAGCGCGTTGCCCGCCCAGCGCAGGTTGGCGGTCGACTGCTCGTCGGCGATCACCACGCAGCCGTCGGCCCTGGACAGTTCGAGGGCACGCTCGACGACCTCGTGCGGCTTGTTCGTACGCGCGCTCATCGACCGGCCTCCTGCGTGGTGTTCAGAATGTTGACGCCCTTGAAGAGGGCCGACGGGCAGCCGTGCGAGACCGCCGCGACCTGACCCGGCTGGGCCTTGCCGCAGTTGAAGGCACCGCCCAGGACATACGTCTGCGGGCCGCCCACCGCGGCCATGGAACCCCAGAAGTCGGTGGTCGTCGCCTGGTACGCGACATCCCGCAGCTGCCCTGTGATCCGACCGTTCTCGATCTTGAAGAACCGCTGGCCGGTGAACTGGAAGTTGTAGCGCTGCATGTCGATCGACCAGGAGCGGTCACCGACCACGTAGATACCGCGGTCCACGCTTCCGATCAGGTCCTCGGTCGAGAGTCCCGCGGGATCCGGCTGGAGCGACACATTGGCCATGCGCTGCACGGGCACGTGCCCGGGGGAGTCGGCGTACGCGCAGCCGTTGGACCGCTCGAACCCGGTCAGCTTCGCGATCCGCCGGTCCAGCTGATAGCCGACCAGCGTGCCGTCCTTCACCAGGTCCCAGGACTGGCCCTCGACGCCCTCGTCGTCGTACCCGATCGTCGAGAGACCGTGCTCGGCGGTGCGGTCACCGGTGACGTTCATCAGCTCGGAGCCGTAGCGGAGCTTGCCCAGCTGGTCGAAGGTGGCGAAGGACGTTCCGGCGTACGCGGCCTCGTAGCCCAGCGCGCGGTCCAGCTCGGTGGCGTGTCCGATGGACTCGTGGATGGTCAGCCACAGGTTGGAGGGGTCGACGACCAGGTCGTAGACACCGGAGTCGACGCTCGGCGCCCGCATCTTCTCGGCGAGCAGCTCCGGGATCCGCCCCAGCTCGGTCTCCCAGTCCCAGCCGGTGCCCATCAGGTACTCCCAGCCGCGCCCGACCGGCGGAGCGATGGTCCGCATCGAGTCGAACTCGCCGCTGGAGTCGTCGACCGCGACGGCCGTCAGCTGCGGATGCAGCCGCACCCGCTGCTGCGTGGTCACGGTCCCCGCCGTATCGGCATAGAACTTGTTCTCGTGCACGGTCAGCAGTGAGGCGTCGACGTGGTTCACGCCGTTCGCCGCCAGCAGCCGCGCGCTCCAGTCCGCGAGCAGCCCGGACTTGTCCTCGTCCGGTACGGAGAAGGGGTCGATGTCGTACGAGGAGATCCAGGTCTTCTCGGCGTGCACCGGCTCGTCCGCGAGCTCGACGCGCTCGTCGGCACCGGCGGCCCTGATCACCTGCGCGGAGAGCTTCGCCATCGCCACGGCCTGGCCCGCCACCTTGGCGGCGGCGTCCATCGTCAGATCCACCCCCGAGGCGAACCCCCAGGTCCCGCCGTGCACCACCCGCACCGCGTACCCCAGGTCCGTGGTGTCCGAGGACCCCGCGGGTTTCGCGTCCCGCAGCCGCCAGGCGGCACTGCGCACCCGCTCGAACCGGAAGTCCGCGTGCTCGGCGCCCAGCGCCCGGGCGCGGGCGAGCGCCGCATCGGCCAGGGACCGCAGCGGCAGTGCCAAGAAGGCTTCGTCGATGGAATGAGGCACGGAGGTCTCCCTGCTGTCGTGGCCTGTCCGACCGATCATGTCGCGCGGGCGGGCCCGGCGGCCACAGCTTTCCGGCCGCCGTCCGCAATCTTTCTGTAGGGACCCGACAGCGAGTCCCCCGAGCCACTGTCGGTGCCCGATTCTCCGCCCGGGGGACGGGACCGATAGGTTTTCGAAGAAGGCACCTGTCTTGCAGAGGAAACAGACCGCTATCGAAAGGGTGATCCGTTGAGCCGCTCGGTTCTCGTCACCGGAGGCAACCGGGGCATCGGCCTCGCCATCGCCCGCGCGTTCGCCGAGGCCGGCGACAAGGTCGCGATCACGTACCGTTCGGGCGAGCCCCCGGCCGCCCTGGTCGAGCTGGGTTGCCTCGCCGTCAAGTGCGACATCACCGACAGCGAGCAGGTGGAGCAGGCCTACAAGGAGATCGAGGCCGAGCACGGCCCGGTCGAGGTGCTGATCGCCAACGCCGGCATCACCAAGGACCAGCTCCTCATGCGTATGTCCGAGGAGGACTTCACCTCGGTCATCGACACCAACCTCACCGGCACCTTCCGCGTCGTGAAGCGGTCCAACCGCGGCATGCTGCGCGCCAAGAAGGGCCGTGTCGTGCTCATCTCGTCGGTAGTCGGTCTGTACGGCGGTCCCGGCCAGGCGAACTACGCCGCCTCCAAGGCCGCCCTCGTCGGCTTCGCCCGCTCCCTCGCCCGTGAGCTCGGGTCGCGCAACATCACCTTCAACGTCGTCGCGCCCGGCTTCGTGGACACCGACATGACCAAGGCGCTCACCGACGAGCAGCGCGACGGCATCGTGAAGCAGGTGCCGCTCGGTCGCTACGCGCAGCCTGAGGAGATCGCCGCAACGGTGCGGTTCCTGGCCTCCGACGACGCTTCGTACATCACTGGAGCCGTCATCCCTGTTGACGGCGGACTGGGAATGGGTCACTGATCACCATGAGCGGAATTCTCGAGGGCAAGCGCGTCCTGATCAGCGGTGTGCTGATGGAGTCCTCCATCGCGTTCCACGCCGCCAAGCAGGCCCAGGAGCAGGGTGCCGAGATCATCCTGACCGCGTTCCCGCGGCCCACGCTGACCGAGCGCATCGCCAGGAAGCTCCCCAAGCCCACCAAGGTCATCGAGCTCGACGTCACCAACGACGAGCACCTCGGACGGCTCGCGGAGATCGTCGGCGAGGAGCTGGGCGGCCTCGACGGCGTCGTGCACTCCATCGGCTTCGCACCGCAGGACGCCCTCGGCGGCAACTTCCTCAACACGCCCTTCGAGTCGGTCGCCACGGCCATGCACGTCTCGGCGTTCTCCCTGAAGTCGCTGACCACGGCCTGCCTGCCGCTGATGCAGAACGGCGGCTCGGTCGTCGGCCTCACCTTCGACGCGCAGTACGCCTGGCCGCAGTACGACTGGATGGGCCCGGCCAAGGCCGCCCTGGAGGCCACCAGCCGCTACCTCGCCCGCGACCTGGGCAAGCAGAACATCCGCTGCAACCTCATCTCCGCGGGCCCGCTCGGCTCGATGGCCGCCAAGTCCATCCCGGGCTTCAGCGAGCTGGCCGCCGTGTGGGACAACCGCTCCCCGCTGGAGTGGGACCTCAAGGACCCGGAGCCGGCCGGCAAGGGCATCGTCGCGCTGCTGAGCGACTGGTTCCCGAAGACCACCGGCGAGATCATCCACGTCGACGGCGGTCTGCACGCGATCGGCGCGTAAGCACCCCCCGCGGCTGTGACGCCCCGTTTCCCGCCCTGCGCGGGGAGCGGGGCGTCGCCCGTTCGGAGCAGTTGACCGGGCGGCCGGGACGGCGCAAAGCGCACGCTGGGAGGACGCACCGCCCCGCAGCCGTACGGCCGAGGAGGTCTCCTTGTGCGCCTTTTCCGCAGCCTCGCCCCGGTGTTCGCCGCGCTCGCCCTCCTGATGGCCCTGCCGTACGACGCCACTCCCCACGCGCGCGTGGGCGCCGAAAAGCCCGTCGGACCACGCCCGTTCGGCTCCGAGTGCCGTACCACCGTGACCGGCTCGCACGCGGTCGCGTACTGCCACAACCCCTACGTGGACTCCGATCGCGTACGCCTGCACATCGAGTGCGACCGCTGGTGGGACATCGACAGCGACAGTCCGCCGGTGGAGGCGGGACCCGCGGCGACCGTGCGACTGAGCGGGCGGTGCTGGAAGGAGATCCGCTCGGTGTGGGTCAGCCACCAGCGCTAGCGGAGCCCGGCCGTCCGAGGCGGCACAGGAACGGGTAGCCCGCGGCCTCCGTGGCGGCCGCGGCAGCGTCGCCCGTGCGGATCGCGTCGACGAGCCCCGTGTGGTCCATGCAGGTCTCCGGCGTCAGCTCCTCGCCGACGTCCTCGCGCAGCCAGTCGCGCAGCACTTCGCCCAGGTCCGCGTACATCGCCGTCATCACGTCGTTGTGGGAGGCGGCCACCACGGCCATGTGGAAGGTCGTGTCGGCGGTCACGAAGGCCTCCGCGTCCCCGGACTCCCAGGCCTCCTCGCGCCGTACGAGCAGGGCGTCCAGCTGCTTCAGGTCGCGCTCGGTGCGCCGTTCGGCGGCCAGCTTCGCGGCGCTCGACTCCAGCGTGGAGCGCAGCTCGGCGATGTGCCGCGGGTCGGCGTCGGCGAAGCGGCGGTGCATCACGCCGGCCAGCTCGCTGGTCGCCACGACGTAGGTGCCCGAACCCTGGCGGATGTCCAGCAGGCCGTTGTGCGCGAGCGCGCGGACGGCCTCGCGCACCGTGTTGCGGGCGACGCCGAGCTGCTCGACCAGCTCCGGCTCGGTCGGGATACGCGAGCCGACCGGCCACTCGCCCGAGGTGATCTGGTTCCGCAGCTCGGCGATGACCTGCTCGGACAGCGCCGAACGGCGGGGGTGGTTCAGCGCCATGGCATTCCTTCGTACGCGAGTGGACACCCGATCATCCCATGATTCTATGATGGGTGGCATGGCCACCGAGGAAACCCGCACGATGAAGTCCCCGCCCATACGCAGCTCTGCCGGAACCGGGGGCGAGTCCCAGGAACCCGCCACGCGCGCGTGGGCGATGCGACTGGTGGTCGTGGGAATCGTCCTCAGCGCCCTCAACCTGCGCCCCGCGATCACCAGCCTCGGCGCCCTCCTCGAAGAGGTGCGCGACGGGCTCGGCATGAGCGGCAGCGTGGCCGGACTGCTCACCTCCGTGCCGCCGCTCTGCTTCGCCGTCTTCGGCGTCATGGCACCGCGGCTCGCCCGCCGCTTCGGGCCCGGCACGGTGGTCTGCGCGGGGATGGTCGCCATCACGGCCGGCCTGGCGATCCGTCCCTACGCCGGGAACACCGTGGGCTTCCTCGTCACCAGCGCGCTCGCCCTCATGGGCATCGCCGTCAGCAACGTCCTGATGCCGGTGATCGTCAAACGCTGGTTCCCGGACCGGGTCGGCTCCATGACCGGCCTGTACTCGATGGCTCTCGCGCTCGGCACGTCGGCCGCCGCCGCGCTGACCGTGCCCATGACCGACTCCCTCGGCGGCAGTTGGCAGTCCGGCCTCGCCGTCTGGGCGGGACTCGCGGCGGCCGCCGTGGTGCCCTGGGCCTTCCTCGCACGCGAAAGGGGGTCGGACCCGGCCGCGGGCGCCCCCGTCAGGGAGGAGCCCGCCACGCTGCGGATCACCCGGAGCCGTACGGCCTGGGCGCTGGCCGTCTTCTTCGGACTGCAGGCCACCGCCGCGTACATCACCATGGGCTGGATGGCGCAGATCTTCCGGGACGCGGGCGTCTCCGCAGGCACCGCCGGACTGCTTCTCGCCGTCACCATGGTCATGGGCGTGCCGCTCGCCTTCGTCATCCCGCGGCTCGCCACCCGCCTGCCCCACCAGGGACCGATCGTCGTCGCGCTCGGTGTCTGCGGGCTCGCCGGATACGCGGGCCTCTACCTGGCCCCGGCGGGCGGCGCCTGGGCCTGGGCCCTGCTGCTCGGCGTCGCCAACTGCGCCTTCCCGCTGGCCCTCACCATGGTCGGCATGCGGGCCAGGACAGGCGCCGGCGTCGTCAAGCTGTCGGCCTTCGCGCAGAGCACCGGGTACCTGATCTCGATCCCCGGCCCGCTCCTGGTGGGCGTGCTCTATCAGCACAGCGGCGGCTGGGGCCTGCCGATCGCGCTCATGGCCGGGCTGATGGTCCCGCAGATCGTGGTGGGCGTCCTGGCGGGACGCGACCGTACGGTGGAGGAGGAGGCGGCCCGCTGAAACCCGGGCGCGGGGCCGACCCACGGCGAACCGGCCCCCGGCGGAGGCAGGGCGGACGAACGGTGCGAGACTGGCCGTATGCCTCTGCTCGACCCGAACCCCCAGAACGGCCAGAAGAAGATGCTGCTCGTGCTCGGCGCGATGCTGGCCATCACCGTGATCATCAGCATCATCGCGACCATCGCCTCGCCGTGACCGTGCGCCGCCGCCGGAGGTGGGGCTAACCCCCCATCCCCTAGGGGGTGAGTGTCAGGGTCAAGTGGGTGGATCTCCGGATGGGTTGAGGGCTCCGGATTCCGTAACTTCGAGTTGTGCCCGCGAGGACGCGGAGCACGGACCACCCGAAGACCCACGGAGGCGGCATGTCGGCCCGTACGTACACCCGGCCCCACCCGGCGACCACGGGCGGCCTCGACAGTCGGCTGCCATGGTGGGCCGTCGTCCTCCCCGCCCTCGCCTTCGTCGCGCTGCTGCTTTTGATACTCAACCCGGCGGACGCGCAGGCCGCCGGCGGCGACCCGGCGATCACCCACGTCTTCGAGCGTATCCAGCAGGCGGTCGTGCACCAGGCGCCCTGAGTCACCGAGGCACCCTGAGCACCCCTGTTTGGGCCCGTCGTGGGACCGCGTCACCCATGCCGGGAGACCCGGTCAACTCCCTGCGCCCCATGGCGTGTTTCATGCGAAGCTGGGACCCATGAGCGTCGCAGAACCCCGCAGGATTGTCCTCTTCCGGCATGCGAAGGCCGACTGGCCACAGGTGTCCGATCACGAGCGGCCGCTCGCCGACCGGGGCCGCAAGGACGCCGCCGTCGCCGGACTCAAGCTGGCCGACACCAAAATCCCCTTCGATCTGGCTCTCTGCTCCACCGCGGTCCGGACCCGCGAAACCTGGAAGCTCGCCGTCCAGGAGCTCCCGCACCGGCCGAAAACGGTCTACGAGGAGCGGCTCTACGAGGCCTCACCCGGCGAACTGATCGCCGTGCTCAACGAAACCCCCGATGACGCGCAGAACGTGATCCTCATCGGGCACAATCCCGGCGTGCAGGGCCTCGCCGACATCCTGGCCGGCCAGGCCGAGGGTGACGCACGCACCCGGATGAACGGCCGCGGCTTCCCCGCCGCCGCCTTCGCGGTGCTCTCTTTCGAAGGCTCCTGGAAATCCCTGGAGCCCGGAGTGAGCACGCTCCTCGACTACTGGGCGCCGGCCGAGTAGGCCGACCCCCGCGTATCCCTACGTGGACGGGGCCCGGCACCGCGATGGTGCCGGGCCCCGTCGGACGCCGTCATGAACGTCGGCTCATGCTCATACGACGTTCAGTGCTCGCCCACGTGCATGTCCGCGGCCTCGACCTCTTCGCGGGTGACGCCCAACAGATACAGAACGGTGTCCAGGAAGGGCACGTTCACGGCGGTGTGCGCGGCCTCACGGACCACGGGCTTGGCGTTGAACGCGACGCCGAGCCCGGCCGCGTTCAGCATGTCGAGGTCGTTCGCGCCGTCGCCGATGGCCACGGTCTGGGCCAGCGGCACACCCACCTCCGCGGCGAACCGGCGCAGCAGCCGCGCCTTGCCCGCACGGTCCACGATCTCCCCGGTGACCCGGCCCGTCAGCTTCCCGTCGACGATCTCCAGGGTGTTGGCCTGCGCGAAGTCGAGGCCGAGCCGCTCCTTGAGATCATCGGTGACCTGCGTGAATCCACCCGAGACGACGCCGACCTGGAAGCCGAGCCGCTTGAGCGTACGGATCAGAGTGCGCGCCCCCGGCGTCAGCCGGACCTCGCTGCGCACCTTGTCCACGACCGAGGCGTCGAGACCCTCCAGCAGCGCCACGCGCGCGTGCAGCGACTGCTCGAAGTCCAGCTCCCCGCGCATCGCGGCCGCCGTCACCTCGGCGACCTCCTTCTCGCACCCGGCATGCGCGGCGAAGAGCTCGATCACCTCGTCCTGGATGAGCGTCGAGTCCACGTCCATGACGACCAGACGCTGGGCCCGCCGGTGCAGTCCGGCCGCCACCACCGCGACATCGACACCCAGTGCCGAGGCCTCGGTCACCAGGGCCGTGCGCAGCGTCTCGGTCTCCGTACCGGACACGGCGAACTCGACCGCCGTCACCGGGTACTTGGCGAGCCGGAAGATCCGGTCGATGTTGCCGCCGGTCCTCGTGATCCGCGCGGCGATCGCGGCCGTCGACTCCGCGGTGAGCGGATGCCCGAGCACGGTGACGAGCGAACGCCCGAGGCCGCGCGGCCGGTTGTCGCCCAGGCCGGAGATGATCTCCGCCTGCATCTTCATCGACTCCGCCCAGCTGTGGACGGTGGCCCGCAGATCACCCTCCAGCCCGGCGGGCGGCTCGGTCACGAGCGCGCACAGCACCATCCGGCCACGGGTGACGACCTGCTCGATGTCGACCACGTCGACGGAGTAGGCGGCCAGGGTGTCGAAGAGACCGGCCGTTATGCCCGGCCTGTCCTTGCCGAAGATCTTGACGAGGAGGGTGGGGACATCAGAGGTCTGCGAAGCGCTCATGGTGTTCCCACCGTATCCGGCACCCAGTGCCTCCCGCCCCTGAGGTCCGCCTGACGGACAGGGAACACTTGGTGTCACCGCGGTGGCGTGCGCTTTGCCCGGGAGTGTCGGGCCGGTTCCCGGACCCCGGCCCGGCCCGTCGCTCAATCCCGCCGCCGAGGCCTCCCCGGCGGCGGTGGCGGAGGCGGCGGCCCCTCCTCGGACGAGGACGAGGACGACGACGAGGAGGAGGGAGGCGGCGGTGGCGGGGGCGGAACGCTCCCGGACCGGGACCCTCGCGGCTTCGGCGGCCGTGACGGCGGTGTGACGGGCCCCGCCACCGTCGGTGCGCCGTACACGTTGCCGGGTCGGCGTGGTCCCTCCGACGACCGGGTGGGTTCGGGCGGCCGCCCGCTCCCCGACGGCCACGTACCTCCGGGCGCCCCGGACTGCCGCGCCCCGCGTGCCCCCGGTGGGCGTCGGTGGTCCGGTTCCCGGAGCTCGTCGGGCAGCCGCAGATACGGGTTGGTGTCGGGGTTCGCCGGACGGAACGGGGTGCCCGGGTGGTACGGCCCCGACGGGTGCAGTAGGTCGGGCTGAGCCGCCGCCGGTCCCGGCGCCCCCGCGTCACCCCGTGCCAGGGGCGCCGCCCGCCGCCCGGCGGCCCCGCTCGCGTACGCCAGCAGCGCCCCGGCCGCCCCCGCGCCCGCGCCCCAGGCGGCGCCGAGGGGCAGGGCTGTGCCCAGATGGCCGTGCAGTTCGATGCCGGCGCCGAAGGCGTCGAAGCCGAGCACCGACAGGGAGGCGTCCGCGGAGACATCCGTCAGCCACGCCAGCAAAGGCAGCGCCAGAGCCGTCACGATCCCGAGCGGCAGCGCGCAGCGCCCCGCGAAACCGAGCGCGCCCCCGGGCCGTACGGTGGCCGCGTCCGGGTCCCCCGAGGGGGCGGCGACCCCTTCTCGTACGAACCGTACGAACGGTGTACGCGCGGCCGTCAGGACGCCCGCGAACAGCATCATGACCGCGGTCGCGACCGCCAACAGCCAGACACGGCTGTCCAGTTCGGCCAGGCGGCCCACCGTGACGGGCCGACCGGAGTCGACGCTGAGCAGCTTGTCGAGCGGGTCGGGCAGCAACTTGGCCAGTTCGCCGGTGGCCTTGCCGTCCCAGGGCACGAAGAGGCCGATGGGAATGCCCAGCCACACGCCGTTGGGCGCCCCTAGCAGGGCCGCTCCCGCGATCCGCTTGGGGTGGGCGTCGCCGATCGCCGCGTACGCCGCCGCCGCGAACCCCGCCGCGACCGCCACCAGCAACACCGTGACCAGCGCGGAAGCGGCGGGCCGGACCGTGCGGTGCACGGCCTCCCAGCCGCGCGGCAGCGGAGTGCGGCGCGAGGCCAGCAGCGCGATCACCAGGACCCCGGCCGCCCAGGCCGCGCCCCCCAGCAGCGTGGGCACGGTGTCGACGGTGAAGCCCACCGCGGCCTTGGCGTTCACGAGATCACCGATCTTGCCCGGCAGCAGCCCGCCGATGTCCCCGAGCCCGCCGGGGAGTTTGTCCGTGATGTCGCCGAGGCCGCCGCCCGCCTTGTCGAGCCCGAGCTTGTTTCCGTCGATCGTGATGATGTCGTGACCGGCCCAGGCGAGCCCGCCCAGGGTCGCCACGAAGAGGGCGACCACCGCGACCGCGCGCGCCGCGAGTTCGAAGGGCGCGATCACAACTCCCGCCCCGCGCAGGGACCGTAAGAAGAACCAGGACAGCAGGAGCGCCCCCACCAGTCCCACACCGAGTGGCGTGATCTGGATGGCGGTGTGCGCCTCCGCTCCTTTCAGGCCGAAGGCGGAGACGTCGCCGGCCGGTGTGACCGAACCACCCGCACCAAGCGCCACAACAGCCGCGGTCATCGGGCCGAGCGAGCCCGCCGTGTCCGCCTCCAGCAGATGCAGTCCGAGCGCGGCGACGCCCGCCATCCCGATCAACGCCCAGCTCACGGAGGCGATCGCGGCCAGCAGCACGTCGCCCCACGGAACCCTCCGGCCGTGGTCAGCCCTGTCGATACCCATCGTCAGACCCCCCGATCCGCTCCGCGGTTTCGGACCGCGGTGTCCCCCTCGCGGGGGATTACCACTCTCCGGGCCGGTTTCAACCCCGTCAACGGGAACGGGCAACCCGCCCGTGCGCACTCTTCACAAGGCCCGACTTTCGGTCAGGGGGCTCCTACTGAAATAGTTCCCCACGATGTTCGACATCCCTAGACTCCCTGTGATGGGGGTAACTCGGGGGACAACTCAGTGGGGCTGGAGTGCCGGAACTCGTACTGGAATTGAATGGACGGACCTGGACGCTGGATGCGTCCAGGCCATACACCCTCGGACGTGATCCGCAGGGGGACATCGTGCTCGACGACGCCAGGGTGTCCTGGCGTCACGCCACGATCAGCTGGGGTGGCCGCAGTTGGGTCATCGAGGACCACGGCAGCACCAACGGCACGTTCGTGCAGGGGCAGCGGATCCATCAGATGGAGATCGGCCCCGGCTCGGCCGTGAACCTCGGCAACGCGACCGACGGTCCGCGCCTGAACCTGGCGGGTGCCGCCGCGGCCGTGGCGCCGCAGCAGGCGCAGCCGCAGCAGCAGCCGTTCGCGGCGCAGGGCGCGAGCCCCGGCTGGGCGCAGCAGCAGCCGCAGCAGCCGCAGGTGCAGGCGCCCGAACAGAGCTGGCAGCCGCCGCAACAGGCCGCCAACATCCCGCCGCAGCAGGGCGGACCCGGTGGTGGCGCGGGGGCGCCGCCGGTGTACGGCGACCGCAGCCCGACCACGTTCCACCAACTGGCCCTTGGCCGTGTGATGCGTATCGGCCGTGCGCTGGAGAACGAGCTGGTCGTCTCCGACCTGCAGGTCTCCCGCCACCACGCGGAGTTCCACGCGACGCCCGACGGGCGCTACGAGATCCGCGATCTCGGCTCGCACAACGGCACGTACGTCAACGGCCAGCCGATCACCAAGGGCGGCTCCGCGCTGCTCGGCCCGAACGACATCGTCGGCGTCGGCCACTCGACGTTCCGGCTGGTCGGCGACCGCCTCGAGGAGTTCGTCGACACCGGTGAGGTCTCCTTCTCCGCGCGCCACCTGACGGTGACGGTCGACGGCGGCAAGCAGATCCTCAAGGACGTCTCCTTCGGCGTACCGGAGAAGTCGCTCATCGCGGTCATCGGCCCGTCGGGCTCCGGCAAGTCGACGCTCCTGAAGGCGCTCACGGGCTACCGCCCGGCCAACCAGGGTGACGTCCTCTACGACAACCGGAACCTGTACAAGCAGTTCGCCGAGCTGCGCCAGCGCATCGGTCTGGTCCCGCAGGACGACATCCTGCACAAGGAACTGACCGTCAAGAGGGCCCTCAAGTACGCGGCCAAGCTCCGCTTCCCCGCCGACACCACGGGCGCCGAGCGCGACGCCCGCATCGACGAGGTGCTGCGCGAGCTCAAGCTGGACATCCACAAAGAGAAGAAGATCACCTCCCTCTCCGGTGGCCAGCGCAAGCGCGTCTCGGTGGCCCTGGAGCTGCTCACCAAGCCGTCGCTGATCTTCCTGGACGAGCCGACCTCCGGCCTCGACCCGGGCATGGACCGCGATGTCATGCAGCTGCTGCGCGGCCTCGCCGACGACGGCCGCACCGTCCTCGTCGTCACGCACTCCGTGGCCGAGCTGGCGATCTGCGACAAGCTGCTCGTGATGGCGCCGGGCGGCTCGGTCGCCTACTTCGGCCCGCCCGAGGAGGCGCTGAACTTCTTCGGCTACGACACCTGGGCCGACGTCTTCTCCGCCTTCGAGAACTACCGCGACTACGACTGGGCGGGCCGCTGGAAGGGCTCGCAGCACTACCAGATGTACGCCGCGGACATCGACGCCATCGCCCCGCAGTCGGTGCAGATGCCGCCGGCCCAGGCGATGAAGCCGCCGAAGCCGCAGGGCTGGTTCTCCCAGCTCGGTACGTTGATCCGGCGCTATGTGTCGGTGATCGTGTCCGACAAGGGCTTCCTGGCGCTGACGGTGATCCTGCCGCTCGTGCTCGGATCGGTCAGTCTGCTCATCGACTCGGGCCACGACCTGCTGGTGAACCCGCAGGTGAACGCGAAGACCGGTCAGCACATCCCGAACGGCACGGCCACCACCGTCCTGCTGATCCTCGCGGTCGGCGCCTGTTTCGCCGGTGCGGCCAACTCCGTCCGCGAGCTGATCAAGGAACGGGTGATCTACGAGCGGGAGCGCGCGACGGGACTGTCGCGCTCGGCGTACCTGATGTCCAAGGTCGTCGTGCTCGGCGTGATCACGCTGGCGCAGGGTGCCCTGGTCGGCGCCATCGGCTTCGCCACGCGTGATGTCCCCAAGGAGGGGCTGATCCTCGGTGGAGCCACCAAGCTGGAGCTCTGCCTGCCGATCATGGCGCTGGGCTTCGCCTCGATGATGTTCGGCCTGGTCATCTCCTCGCTGGTGAAGACCGCCGAGAAGACGATGCCGCTGCTGGTCATGTTCGCGATCATCCAGGTCGTGTTCACCGGCTGCCTGTTCGTGCTGAACGGCGCGGTCGGCGTCAACCAGTTCTCGTACCTGATGCCGTCGCGCTGGGCGGTCGGCGCCGCGGGTGCCACGCTGGACTTCAACGTGGTCAACCCCGACAAGGACAACCCCGGCAAGACGGACCCGCTGTGGGAGCACACGGTCGGCGCCTGGACCATGGACATGGTCGCCCTGATCGCCCTCGGCGTGATCTGCGCCTTCTTCGTGGCCCGCTTCCTGCGCCGCCACGAGCCCGAGGTCATGCGCAAGTAGTCGTTTTACAGGTACGGAGAAGGGCGGCACCCCGGTGGG
>NZ_JBMNDS010000023.1:0-12597 GCF_052543295.1 Streptomyces sp. SAS_270 | reverse complement strand
CTCTTCCGATCTGGCACCCCCACCGGGGTGCCGCCCTTCGCCGTACGTGCGTCTCAGAGGTCCGCGCCGACCTCAGTACGCGCTGTTGACGTTGTCCATCGAGCCGTACTTGTCGGCCGCGTAGTTGGCGGCGGCCGTGATGTTGGCGACCGGGTTGTAGATGTTCCACGAGGTGCCGGCCACGTGGTAGGCGTTGAAGGTCGGCTGGATGACCTGGAGCAGGCCGATCGACGGGGTGCCGTTCTGGGCGTTGATGTCCCAGCCGTTGATGGCGTTCGGGTTGCCCGTCGACTCCCGCATGATGTTGCGGTACAGGCCGTCGTACGTGCCCGGGATGCCGTGCTTCGACATGATGTCCAGCGACTGGCGGATCCAGCCGTCCAGGTTGTTGGCGTAGGTCTTCACCGCGGCGGCCTTGATCCGGGCGCGCTGGGCGGACCGGCTCGCGGCGGCCTTCGCCCTGCGCTCCTGCGCGGCCTTCTCGGCAGCCTTCTTCGCGGCGGCCTTCTTCTTGGCGACGGCCTCGGCGGCCGCCTTCTTCTTCGCGGCCGCGTCGGCAGCGGCCTTCTTCGCCGTGAAGGTCTTGGCCTTCAGGTCGGCGCTGGCCAGCTGGTCGGCGAAGCTGGACTGCACGTCCTTGATCTGCTGCTGGCTGAAGACCACCGGAGCAGTGGAGGCGGCGGCCTCGTTCGTCGTCGTCGACGTGTGACCGGGCGCCAGGGTGAAGGCGAGGGCGGCGGCGCCGAGGGCGGCCACACCGGCCATCGAGAACTTGTGGGTCTTGGTCAGCGCGGGACTATGACCAGGAGCGTTGATGTGCTTGGGCATGACTGATGGACCTCTTCGAATAGCGCGGAGGTCGCTCACGGTCCGGTGGGGGACTGAGTGTTTCCGAACCAAACGCCGCGGGGCGAAACCCGCGGCGTTGAGCGACGGCTGCCATTCTTAGCGGCCGCAAAATCCTGTGGCAAAGGTGTGACGTACGAAGCTGCATAGTGGACCGCGGAAGGGCAAATCGGGGCAGAGTGGCACGTCTGTCCCGCTCACCTGGGTCCCCTTTATCTCCTATGCACCTTCGTACGTGATGTGCGTCCTATGGGCGGCGTCACACCGGCCGTACAGCGGTCTCACCGGCAGTTGCTGACGCAATGCTCAGCGTGAGGGTTGTCGTCCGGGAGGATGAGGTGCACGTCCCCGAACTCGTGCCACAGGTAGAGCCCGAGCAGCGCCTCCTCATAGCTGCGGCCGATCGCCGCCCGCCCCGCGACGGCCTCCAGCATCAGCAGATGGGAGGCCTCCGGCTCGTGCAGTCCGGTCAGCAGCCCGTCGATGGCCCGCACCCCGCGCTCCGGGGTCACCACGAGGTCCGTCCAGCCCTCCTCGGCCCGTACGACCCCGTCGGCGCCCACCGCGGACTCCACGGCCCGCACAGCCGTCGTACCGACCGCGATGATCCGCCCACCGGCGGCCCGCGCCGCGTTGATCAGCCGCGCCGACGTCCCCGGTACGACGAAGCGCTCCGGGTACGGCGGCTCGTGCGACTCGGCCGATGCCACCCCGGTGTGCAGGGTGATCGGCGCGAACTGCACACCCCGGCTCACCAGCTCCGCCACCAGGCGTGCGGTGAAGGGCCGCGCCGCGCTCGGCATCTCCGCGCTGCCCGCACCGTCGGCGGAGGGCAGCGCGAACACCGTCTGATAGACGGACAGCGGCTGATCCCTCTCTGTATAGGAGTAGCGAATGGGACGCCCGTGCCGGCGCAGCAACCCGAGGACGTCCTCCTCGTCCGGCACCCGCGCCCACCACAGCCGCGCGCTCCCCGCGGCCAGCGGCTCCTCCAGTACGAGTCGTACGCCCTCGGGAAGACGCACCTCTGTCCCCGCGGGCCCGCCCGCCCGCGCACGCGTGGTGCCCCGTCCGTCCGGATCCCGCAGCTCGACGGCCCACCGCCCGTCGTGGCCCCGCGCGGAGTCGCCCCGTGTGGAGAAATGCACCACCACGCGCGCGTGCCCGATCCACCCGTCCACCGCCGCGGCCAGCGTGGCGGACGTGTTGACGACGAGCAGGTCCCCGGCCCTCAGCTGCCCGGGCAGCTCCGTGAACGCGTGATGGGACACCTCCGTACCGCGCGAGACGAGCATCCGCACCGCGTCCCGCTCCAGCCCGGGCCCGCGCTGCTCGGCCGGCACCCGCGCCGACAGCTCCTCCGGAACCGACACCGCGGCCGTCGTCACCGTGCCTCCAGCAGGGCCGGCGCCGCGTAGCGGCCACTGGCCGGGCGCTCGTCGAGCAGCCGCAGGAAGGCCGGAACCACCTCGGCCGGAGCCGGGCGCGCATCGTCGTCGTCCGGCACGGCCGCCGCGTACAGGTCCGTACCCATGTCCCCGGGGTCCACGGCCCACACCCGCAGCCCGGGCTCCTCCGCGCCGAGCACCGCCGACAGATGGTCGAGCGCCGCCTTCGACGCCCCGTACCCGCCCCAGGTCTCGTACGCCTCGGCCGCCGCGTCCGAACTGACGTCGACGACCGCGCCCGCCGCCGAGGCCCGCAACAACGGCAGCGCCTCCTGGACGAGACCGAGCGCGGCGACCACATTGACCTCCAGGGCCCGCCGCAGTCCGTCCAGCGTGAGGGCCTCCAGGCGTACGAGCGGTTCGGCGCCCAGCGAGCTCGCGTTGTTCACCAGCAGGTCCACGCCCCCGAGCTTCCGCGCCGCCGCCACCAGCTCGGCGCGATGCCCGGCGTCCGTGACATCCCCGGGCAGGGCCTCCACCCGCGTCCCGTACGCCGACAGCGCCACCGCTGTCTCCTCCAGCACCCCCGGCGTTCTGGCATCGAGCACCAGATCCCAGCCGCGCTCCGCCAGAGCCGCGCCGAGCGCCCGCCCCAGCCCCTTCGAAGCCCCCGTGATGATCGCTACCGGCATGACATCCGTCCCCTCGTCCCGTGCCCGCCGTTCCCGGCCGGCCCCTTCAACGTAGGAACCGGACCGTCGTCGCCGCCTCGTCCGCGGGCCGCAATGATCCGGGGCCCTTTGCCCTAGGCCCACCGGCCTAGGCGGCGGCCGCCACAGGTCCGATCCGCGTTGTCGCACCCCACCGGTACTTTGGGGTCATGAGTCAAGGTCCACGGTCCGGCCTGTACGCGGTGAGCTCCGCGCTGCTGGCCATGAGCAGGCACCTCGAGGTGCGCGACGTCCTCAAGACGATCGTCGCCTCGGCCCGCGAGCTGCTCGACGCGCAGTACGCGGCGCTCGGCGTCCCCGACGACCACGGAGGCTTCGCCCAGTTCGTGGTCGACGGCATCAGCGACGCCCAGTGGAAGGCCATCGGCCCGCTCCCGCGCCAGCACGGCATCCTCGCCGCGATGCTGCACGAGGCCCGCCCCGAGCGCCTCGCCGACGTGCGCAAGGACCCCCGCTTCGAGGGCTGGCCCGCCGCCCACCCCGACATGTCCGACTTCCTCGGCCTGCCGATCCGCGACGGCGACGAGGTGATCGGCGCACTGTTCCTGGCGAACAAGATCTGCGCGAAACCGGAGGGCAGCTGCGGCTTCACCGAGGACGACGAGGAACTGCTGACGATCCTCGCCCAGCACGCCGCGATCGCCCTGACCAACGCCCGGCTCTACGAACGCAGCCGCGAGCTCACCATCGCCGAGGAGCGCTCCCGCCTCGCCCACGAACTGCACGACGCCGTCAGCCAGAAGCTCTTCTCCCTGCGCCTGACCGCGCAGGCCGCCGCGGCCCTGGTCGACCGTGATCCGTCCCGCGCCAAGGGCGAGCTCCAGCAGGTGGCCGCGCTCGCCGCAGAAGCCACCGACGAACTGCGCGCCGCCGTCGTCGAGTTGCGCCCCGCCGCCCTCGACGACGACGGCCTGGTCGCCACGCTGCGCACCCAGATCCAGGTCCTCGACCGCGCGCACTCCGCGCACGTGACCTTCGACAGCTGCGGTGTCCGCGCGCTGCCCGCCGCCCAGGAGGAGGCCGTGCTGCGCGTCGCCCAGGAGGCTCTGCACAACGCGCTGCGGCACTCGGGCGCGACGCGTGTCGACGTGACCCTGGAGAGGCGCGACCAGGGCGCCGCCCTGCGCGTCACCGACGACGGCAGCGGTTTCGACCCCCACGCGATACGCAGCGCCGGACGCCACCTCGGGCTGGTGTCCATGCGCGACCGGTCGAGCGGGGTCGGCGGCATCCTCACCGTGGAATCGGCGCCCGGCAAGGGCACCACGATCGACATGGAGGTCCCTGGTGGCTGACGCAATCAAAGTGCTGCTGGTCGACGACCACCAGGTGGTCCGGCGGGGCCTGCGCACCTTCCTCGAAGTACAGGACGACATCGAGGTCGTGGGCGAGGCGTCCGACGGCGCCGAAGGGGTCGCCCGCGCCGAGGAGCTGAGGCCCGACGTCGTCCTCATGGACATCAAGATGCCGGGCATGGACGGCATCGACGCGCTGCGCAAACTCCGCGAACTCGCCAACCCCGCCCGCGTGTTGATCGTCACCAGCTTCACCGAGCAGCGCACGGTCGTCCCGGCCCTGCGCGCCGGCGCCGCCGGGTACGTGTACAAGGACGTGGACCCCGACGCGCTCGCCGGGGCCATCCGCTCCGTGCACGCCGGGCACATCCTGCTCCAGCCGGAGGTGGCGGGCGCCCTGCTGTCCCAGGAGGTGGCCAACTCCGGGCAGGGGAGGGGCGGTTCGCTCACCGAGCGGGAGCGCGAGGTACTCGGCCTGATCGCCGACGGCCGCTCCAACCGGGAGATCGCCCGTGCCCTGGTCCTCTCCGAGAAGACCGTCAAGACCCATGTCTCGAACATCCTGATGAAGCTCGACCTCGCGGACCGCACCCAGGCCGCGCTCTGGGCCGTACGCCATGGTGTCGCCGGTTGAACGGCAATTCGGAGGGTTCCGCTCCGGGCTGAGATTCATACCGTCGGGTGTATGTCCCCCGGATGGCGCAACCTCGGCGGGCCCCGGCCGTTCTCCAGTGCGTGCTGCGGCGCCTTGCCGCAGTGATCGCTAGGGAGGGCTCAGAAGTGAAGAACCTGAAGAAGGCCACGGCAGTCGCGATGGTGGCCGGTGGCCTGGTCGCCGCCGGTGCCGGTATGGCGTCCGCCACCAACGGTGCGCACGCGGGTGGCGCGGCCGAGCACTCCCCGGGTGTCGTCTCGGGCAACCTGATCCAGGCCCCGGTCCACGTCCCCGTGAACGCGGTCGGCAACAGCGTGAACGTCATCGGCGCCCTGAACCCGGCCTTCGGCAACCTGGGCGTCAACCACTGACGTCCCGCACCGGACGATCGTGACCACCGGCCTCCCGGGCATTCCGGGAGGCCGGTCAGGTTGTCAGCCCGTAGAGCAGTACACCGGTAGGCCAGTACACCGGTAGGCCAGTACACCCGTAGACCTGTAGGCCCATCGCTCGATCGACCCATCGGGCCAATGGACCGAACGGGCATTTCCGGCGCGGCCTCCCGTGCCGTTCCGGACCGGCCCGGCGTTGCTCAGCGTACGACCCGCGGCCGGGTCGGTCCGCGAACGCAGGAGGAACGCTTTTCATGAACATCGCCAAGAAGGCCGCCCTGGCCATCACCGTCGCCGGTATCGCCGCGGGCGCTTCTGCCGGTGCCGCTGTCGCCGACGCGGGCGCCGACGGCGCGGCCGTGAAGTCGCCGGGCGTCGGCTCGGGCAACCTCATCCAGGTCCCGGTCCACGTCCCCGTCAACGTGGTCGGCAACACGGTCAACGGCATCGCCGGCCTCAACCCCGCCTTCGGCAACACGGGCGTGAACGACTGACCTGCCGTACCGAAAGAGCCCCGTGAACAGGATGGCTTCGCGGGGCTCTTTGCGGTGGGCGGGCGCAGCAGGGTCATCCCCGAAGCGTCACCGAGCCCCCCGCTCCCGCTCCTCCACAAACGCGTTGTACGCAGCCACCTGTGCCCGCCGAGCCGTTCGCTCCACCGGCCGTAGCGCCTCCCCCCGAGCCGCGATCTCGGACGCGCTCACGGCGCCGCCGTGCCCGTTCTCGTACGCGACCGAGATCAGCAGCCCCACCCGCTGGGCGAGCTCCAACACCCGTACCGCCCGCGCCGGATACCCGGGAGCGAGCACCTCCCGACCCTGCTCGGCTCGCGCCCGATACGCGTCGATCGCCGCCTCGGCCACCGGCCCCGACCCGGCCACGTCGAGCTGAGACAGCACGGCCGTGGCGTCGCGCAGCGCCTCGGCGAGCTCCCGCTCGGCCTCGCCGAGGGACGGTACGTCGGCGGGCGGGGCATCGCGTACGGGGAGGCAGTGCCACACGACCTCGACGTGCACATCACCGTCGGGCCCCGCCTCGGACACCTCGGGAACGAGCCCGAGCGCGCTGCCGTGACAGACGACGGCCTCTTCGGCCTCCAGCGCGCGCGCATTGAAGTCCGGCGGCCCGCTCAGCCCCAGCGGATGCCCCGGCGCGGGCAGCGCGACCCGCAGCCCGGTCACCCCGAGCGTGCGCAGCCTGCCGAGGGCGAGCGTCAGCCCGACGAGTCCCGACTCGCCCGGCAGCCCCTCGACCCGGTGCACCGCATCCTCACCGACGATGGCGAGCACCGCGTCGTCGGGCGAAACAAGTCCGGCCAAAAGGGCGTTTCCCCATGCGGCCAGGCGTCCTGAGCGTGGTTCCGAAAGCATGCCCTCCACCCTAAGGACCGGACCGATGGAATGGACCGCCCGACCGGTGGCGTAGATTTCCCTGGGGGCTGCGTCCACAGGCGCACGCGACTGCCGAGACAGGCCAAGACTGCAATGGGAGACAGCGCGCTCATGAGCGATGTTCTGGAGCTGGAGGACGTATCCGTGGTCCGGGAGGGCCGGGCTCTGGTGGACCAGGTCTCCTGGTCGGTCAAGGAGGGCGAGCGCTGGGTCATCCTCGGTCCCAACGGCGCCGGAAAAACGACCCTCCTGAACGTCGCGTCCAGCTACCTCTTCCCCAGCAAGGGCGCCGCCACCGTCCTCGGCGAGACCCTCGGCAAGGTCGATGTCTTCGAGCTGCGCCCGCGCATCGGCATGGCCGGCATCGCCATGGCGGAGAAGCTCCCCAAGCGCCAGACGGTTCTGCAGACGGTGCTGACCGCCGCGTACGGCATGACCGCCGGCTGGCACGAGGACTACGAGGACATCGACGAGCAGCGCGCCCGCGCCTTCCTCGACCGCCTCGGCATGACCGAGTACGTGGACCGCAAGTTCGGCACCCTCTCCGAGGGCGAGCGCAAGCGCACCCTGATCGCCCGCGCCCTGATGACCGACCCCGAGCTGCTGCTCCTCGACGAGCCCGCCGCCGGTCTCGACCTCGGTGGCCGCGAGGACCTCGTACGCCGTCTCGGCCGCCTCGCCCGCGACCCGATCGCCCCCTCCATGATCATGGTCACGCACCACGTCGAGGAGATCGCCCCCGGCTTCACCCACGTCCTGATGATCCGTCAGGGCAAGGTGCTCGCCGCGGGCCCGCTGGAGCTCGAACTCACCTCGCGCAACCTCTCCCTCTGCTTCGGCCTCCCGCTCGTCGTCGAGCAGGTCGGCGAGCGCTGGACCGCGCACGGTCTCCCGCTGTCCTGACGGGACGGAGCCCGACCGTACAGAGGAACACTGAATCGTCCGGCCCGAACCAAGGGGCGGACGGCCCGACTTGATCGCGCGCCCTGTCCGCGGGGGGAGCGCGGTCCTACCATGACCATGTGAGTGACATCGACGCATGGGTGTGGTGGCTGATCGGCGCGGCCGGGCTCGGAATCGCCCTGGTGGTGACGACCATGCCGGAACTGGGCATGCTCGCCGTGGGAGCCGTCGCCGCCACGGTCGTCGCGAGGCTGGGCGGCGGTGCCGTACCCCAAGTCCTTGTCTTCGCCGCCGTTTCGGTCGCGCTGATCGCGGTCGTACGCCCCATCGCGAGCCGCCACCGCAATCAGCGGCCCCAACTGGCCACGGGTATCGAGGCGTTGAAGGGCATGCAGGCGGTCGTCCTGGAGCGGGTGGACCACGAGGGCGGCCGTATCAAGCTCGCGGGGGAAGTCTGGTCGGCCCGCTCCCTGGGCGCCGAACAGGCCTACGAGGTAGGGCAAGAGGTGGACGTCGTGGACATCGAGGGAGCCACGGCGATCGTGATGTGACCTCGCATGTCATGTGACCTCGTACGACGCAAGTGAACCGAACGCCCCACGGCGCAGACGACGGTCTGTCAGACTCGTCCAGCAAGATCTTCAACAACCATAAGATCTTCAGGAAACACCGAGGCGGAGAAGGGTACGGGGAGCAACGATGGAACCGATCATCATCGTCCTGATCATTCTGGTGGTGTTGGTCTTCATCGCCCTGATCAAGACCATCCAAGTCATCCCACAGGCGAGCGCGGCCATCGTCGAGCGCTTCGGCCGCTACACCCGGACACTCAACGCGGGCCTCAACATCGTGGTCCCGTTCATCGACTCGATCCGCAACCGCATCGACCTGCGCGAACAGGTCGTGCCGTTCCCGCCGCAGCCGGTGATCACCCAGGACAACCTGGTGGTCAACATCGACACGGTCATCTATTACCAGGTGACCGACGCGCGCGCCGCGACGTACGAAGTCGCCAGCTACATCCAGGCGATCGAGCAGCTCACCGTCACCACGCTCCGCAACATCATCGGTGGCATGGACCTGGAGCGCACCCTCACCTCCCGCGAGGAGATCAACGCGGCCCTGCGCGGCGTCCTCGACGAGGCCACCGGCAAGTGGGGCATTCGCGTCAACCGCGTCGAGCTCAAGGCGATCGAGCCGCCCACCTCCATCCAGGACTCGATGGAGAAGCAGATGCGCGCCGACCGTGACAAGCGCGCCGCGATCCTCACCGCCGAAGGTACGCGCCAGGCGGCCATCCTCACCGCCGAGGGTGAGAAGCAGTCCCAGATCCTGCGCGCCGAGGGCGAGGCCAAGGCCGCCGCCCTGCGCGCCGAGGGCGAGGCCCAGGCCGTCCGTACGGTCTTCGAGGCGATCCACGCCGGCGACCCGGACCAGAAGCTTCTCTCCTACCAGTACCTGCAGATGCTCCCGAAGATCGCCGAGGGCGACGCCAACAAGCTCTGGATCGTGCCCAGCGAGATCGGCGACGCGCTCAAGGGCCTGTCCGGAGCCATGGGCAATCTGGGGAACTTCGGCGGCGGTTCGGGCGGCGGAGGCAACTCCGGCGGATCCGGCTCGGGCGGCGCGGAGCGCCGCGAGAAGCCGTCGATCACGGACTGACCAAGGGACCGTGCCGGTATGTGACTGGGGGGCCCATCTCCCGCGGGAGATGGGCCCCCCAGTCACACACCCGTCATGCGGCGGGCTGCGCCAGCCACTCCGGAAGCGCCTCGAAGTCGTCCTGCCCCAGCGCCAGCAGCATCGCGTCCGCCGGTGTCGGCTCGAACGGCAGACGCAGCAACGGCATACCGGCCTGCTCCGGCGTACGGGCCGCCTTGCGGTGGTTGTCCTCCGCGCACGAGGCCACCGTGTTCAGCCACGAGTCCTGGCCCCCCTGCGCCCGCGGCACCACGTGGTCCACGGTCGTCGCCCGCCTGCCGCAGTACGCACACCGGTGCCGGTCCCGGACCAGCACACCTCGCCTCGACCACGGAGCTTGTCTTCGGAAGGGCACCCGTACGTATCGGCAGAGCCTGATCACCCGAGGCGCGGGTATGTCCACCGCGGCTCCGCGCATGCGCAGTTCGGGGTGGTGCTGCTCGACGACGGCCTTGTCCTGCAGCACCAGAACGACGGCTCGGTTCAACGTCACCGTCGACAGCGGCTCGAAGCTCGCGTTCAGTACCAGCGTGTCCCGCATCCCCGCCCACCTCCCATGCGCACCGGCCCACCACCTGGCGGGCTTGGATCAACTCTGGCCGGGCACGCCGAGATGGACAACGCAATAAAAAAATGCCCGCCTCTGATCACTTCCAAGACCAGAGGCGGGCAAACGTTCAATGAACGTCAGTCTTCGGCGGGAGCCGCATACTCACCGATCAGCTGGGCACGCGCCTGCGTGTGGAACCGCAGGTTGAAGCCGACGACCGCGGGACTGGCATCCGCGTCCGGACCGAGCTTCTCCTGATCCACGGCGTACACCGTGAACACATACCGGTGCGCCGGGTCCCCGGCCGGCGGCGCGGCACCACCGAAGTCCTTCGACCCGTAGTCGTTGCGCGCCTGGACCGCGCCCTCCGGCAGCCCCTCGAACTTGCCGGTGCCCGCACCCGTCGGCAACTCGGTCACCGAAGCCGGAATGTCGAACACGACCCAGTGCCAGAATCCGCTTCCCGTAGGGGCATCCGGATCGAAGCAGGTCACGGCGAAGCTCTTGGTCTCCGACGGGAAGCCCTCCCAGCGAAGGTGAGGTGAAGTGTTTCCGGCCGCATAGACGTGCGCGTCCTTCAACACCGCACCCGGCTCGACGTCCTCACTCGTGACCGTGAAGGACGGCACGGACGGATGGAAGTCGTGGGGAAGCGGCGGCCTGTTCAGCTCGGTCACCTCGGCACCTCCGAGTCGATGGACAGCTTGACCTGAGATCAGGACCCTAGAACCAGCTGCGCTTGCTGCCTACCTCGGAGAGCCACTGGTTCAGGTACGCCGCCCAGTCCGTGCTCTGGTAGTCGTGCAGACCCACCTGGAAGGAGCGGTACGAGTCGCTGCCCTCGCTGAACAGTCCCGGCTTCTTGTCCATCTCCAGGATGACGTCCATCTCGCGGTCGTCGGCGACGAAGGTCAGCTCGACCTGGTTCAGCCCGCGGTACTGCGACGGAGGGAAGAACTCGATCTCCTGGTAGAACGGCAGCCGCTGACGCGTCCCACGAATGTGGCCGCGCTCCATGTCCGCGTTCTTGAAGCGGAAGCCCAGCTGGATGAAGGCGTTCAGGATCGCCTGCTGCGCCGGCAGCGGGTGCACGTTGATGGGGTCCAGGTCGCCCGAGTCCAGGGCACGCGCGATCTCCAGCTCCGTGGTCACACCGATGTGCATCCCGCGCAGCGCCTGCCCGTCGATCGTGGTGATCGGCGTCTCCCACGGGATTTCGAGCCCGAAGGGCACCGCGTGCACGGCGCCCGCCTGCAGCTCGAAGGCCCCGCCGAGACTCAGCTTGGTGAACTCGATGTTCTGCTTGTACTCCTGGTCGTCGTGTCCCTCGACCTCGACCTTGGCCTGCAGACCGACCGACAATCCCTCGATCTGCTGGTTCACGGACCCGCCCTGGATCCGCACCTCGCCCTGGACGACGCCGCCCGGAACGGTGTTGACCTCGGTCAGCACCGTCTCGACCGAAGCCCCACCGGCTCCCATGCTCGCCAGCAGCCGCTTGAACCCCATGTCACTTCCTCCCCAGGCAACGCCTGTTACTTCGTCTGAACCCTTGATCCATACAAACGCGATCCGACCCCGGCCGGTTCCGTGCCCTCACCCTTCCAAGGGAGGCGCTCCCTGGCCACCCCACGGACACACACCCGTGTGGACTACGCTCGTACGCCATGATCGCGGCCCCTGACCGTACGCCCCTCACCCGGGAGTTCTTCGACCGCCCTGTACTGGAGGTCGCCCCCGACCTCCTCGGGCGCGTCCTCGTGCGCGCCACCCCGGACGGTCCGATCGAGCTGCGCCTCACAGAGGTGGAGGCGTACGACGGAGGGAACGACCCCGGCTCGCACGCGTATCGCGGTCCCACGGCCCGCAACGGCGTGATGTTCGGCCCGCCCGGCCATGTGTACGTCTACTTCACCTACGGCATGTGGCACTGCATGAACCTGGTGTGCGGTCCGGAGGGCACGGCGAGCGGAGTCCTGCTCCGTGCCGGAGAGATCACCGAAGGCGCCGAACTGGCTCGCAAACGTCGACTTTCAGCCCGATATGACAAGGAACTGGCCAAAGGGCCTGCCCGCCTGGCCACCGCCCTGGACGTGGACCGGACCCTCGACGGCGCGGACGCCTGTGCCCCCGAGGCGGGCCCGCTGACCCTCCTGACCGGCACACCCGTCCCTCCCGACCAGGTACGCAGTGGTCCGCGCACCGGAGTGGCCGGCGACGGGGGCGTCCACCCCTGGCGCTTCTGGATCGCCAACGACCCGACGGTGAGCCCTTATCGGGCCCATACGCCCCGGCGCCGCTCAACTTGACTCGTCTGTGGGGGATCCGTAATGTAGCCCGAGCCGCTTGAACCGGGTACGGCGTTCAGCCAGCAGCCGGAAGTGGCCAACCCACTACCTACGACTTCCCCTCGGCGGGGGAGAATTCGGCGTGTCCTCATGCCCGAATTCGAACTCGCGGAACTCAATTATGAGTCGCGACGGGAATCGGCTAACGTAGTGAATGTCGAAAGGCCAAGAGGCGAAAGCACTCAAAGTCCGAACGACAAACCCGCTGACTGGGAATCAGGCCCGAAAGGATCTGATAGAGTCGGAAACGCAAGACCGAAGGGAAGCGCCCGGAGGAAAGCCCCAGAAAATGTTCTGCGGGTGAGTACAAAGGAAGCGTCCGTTCCTTGAGAACTCAACAGCGTGCCAAAAATCAACGCCAGATATGTTGATACCCCGTCTCCGGCCGATCGGTCGG